>CALBJC010000126.1 GCA_937892655.1 uncultured Clostridia bacterium
GAATACAGCGGTGACAAGGGCATAAAGCTTTTGGATGTATACAATGGCGAAAAGTCATTGGAAGAATTCATCGCTCAGCTTTCAGATTATGACCTCAGCTGTATTATCCGCGGTGAAGGTATGTGCTCTCCTCGTGTTACGGCAGGTACAGCATCAGCCTTTGGCGGTGTAAGCGATAGCCTTACAGCCTTGGGCATCCCTGCAGTATGCTGTTCAGACGGCCCTTCAGGAATGCGCTTTGATAGCGGTGCAAAGGCGTTTTCAATCCCTATCGGCACGCTTCTGGCAGCTACCTTCAATAAACAGCTTTTAACCGAGCTTTTCACATTTATGGGTCTTGAAATGAGAGCAAACCACGTTGACTGCCTCCTGGGTCCTGGTATGAATATTCATCGTTATGCGCTCAATGGCAGAAACTTTGAGTATTTCTCAGAAGACCCGTTTCTGACAGGTAAGATGGCAGCAGCAGAGCTTGTAGGCCTTACAAGTGTAGGCGTTACAGGTACTGTAAAGCATTTTTGCGGTAACAATCAGGAATTCCGCCGTCACAATACTGACTCTGTTATTTCAAAAAGAGCGCTCAGAGAGATTTATCTCAAGGGCTTTGAAATGGCTGTAAAAGAGGGTGGCGCTACTACAATTATGACTACCTACGGCTCAGTAAACGGCTTGTGGACAGCCTCAAGCTATGACCTTACAACAACCATTTTAAGAAACGAATGGGGCTTTGAGGGCGTTGCTATGACCGACTGGTGGGCAAACATAAACAGACGTGGCTGTGAGCCTGACAAGTCAGATTTTGCCGCTATGGCAACAGCTCAGAATGACGTTTATATGGTTTGCGCAGATGGCGGCAATCACGATGACAACGTTATGAAGTGTCTTGAAGACAAGTCACTTTCAAGAGCTCAGCTTGTGAGATGCGCTTATAACATCTTAGATTTTGTTTTGTCAACTCACGCTATGAAAAGAGTAGCAGGTGACAATGTAGAAGTTGAGATCATAAACCGTGAAAATGAAGCGGGTGAAGAAAACTTAAGAGATGTACCACTCTACAAGCTTACAGGCGATATGGAAATTCCGCTTGATAACCTTGTAGCAGTCAAGGGCAGAAGCTTTGCTTTTAATCTTGACATTTCAAAATTTGGTATCTATAATATCATAGTTACAGCAAGCTCAAATTCGTCAGAGCTTGCGCAAATCCCTGTAACAGTATTCCGTCAGGGCTCAGCTATGGGCACCCTTACCTTCAACGGTACAAACGGCGAGGATGTATCAAAGTCAGTAAAGGTGCTTATGCTCTCAAGATATATGCCGATAAGAGTATATTTCTCACAGAGCGGTCTTGATGTAAAGAGTATCAGAGTTGAGTTTTACGAGGATACTAAGGCTAAAAACTACAGCGATTATTCATTCTTAGGCGAGGGCAGAGGAGTATAATCTGCCTATATTTCAGAAAGGGTTATTTATATGTCAAAGCTAATCGGCTCATGGAGTTTTTATAAGAAAACCATCCTGATAGCCGTACCAATAATGGTTCAGAATTTAATTACAAACTTAGTTGCCATGATAGATAATATCATGGTAGGTCAGATAGGAACAGAGCAGATGTCGGCTGTTGCTATTGTCAATCAGCTTTTCTTTGTTTTCAATCTGTCGATTTTCGGCTCTCTGTCTGGTGCAGGCATTTTCAGCGCACAGTTTTTCGGTAAAGAGGATATCGAGGGTGTTCGCCATACAATGCGCTTTAAATTTATGACAGCAACGGTTATTACTGCAATAGGTATCCTGGTATTTCTCTTAGCGGGCGATAGCCTCGTTGAGCTTTATCTTCACGATACTACTGAGGATATAGACCTTGAAAAAACCTTTATGTATGCAAAAGATTATATGCTGATTATGCTTGTAGGGCTTGTACCTTTTGCGTATGAGCAGGTGTATTCTTCAACACTGCGTGAGGGCGGTATAACAACGCCTTCAATGGTAGCGGGCATTATCGCAGTACTTACAAACGTAGGCTTGAACGCTCTGCTCATTTTCGGTATCGGCGTATTTCCAAAGCTCGGCGTTGCGGGTGCGGCTGTTGCAACAGTCATCTCCCGTTTTGTTCAGGTAGCTATAGTTATAGTATACTCTCATATCAATTCATGGCGTTTAAGATTTATTCAGGGCCTTTACAAGTCCCTTGCAGTACCTAAAAAGCTCGTAAAGGTTATTATGATAAAGGGACTTTTACCGCTTACTGCAAACGAATGTCTGTGGGCGGCAGGTACAGCGGCTCTGGCTCAGTGCTACTCTGTAAGAGGATTAGAGGTTGTAGCCGCGCAGAATATAGCATCTACTGTTGTAAACCTCTTTAATGTTATGTTTATTGCATTCGGCTCAGGCGTTTCTGTTGTTATCGGTCAGATGCTTGGTGCAAACGATATGAAGGGTGCAAAGGAATCAGCGCCAAAGCTTGTTGTGTTTGCAGCTCTTATGTGCGTATTCATAGGCGGCTTAATGGCATGCTTTGCAGGAGTATTCCCGCATGCATACAATACAACAGATGATGTAAGGCATTTAGCAACAGCATTTATCCTCATAAGTGCCGCTCTTATGCCTCTGCATTCAGCGCTCCATTCAATGTATTTTATCGTGCGTTCAGGCGGCAAAACTTTTCTTACCTTTGCCTGTGACTGCGGTTTTTCATGGGTAGTGAGCGTACCGCTTGCACATATTTTGGCAAACTATACATCGCTTCACATCATACCGCTTTACGCTATCTGTATGAGCGCAGAGCTTATAAAGTGTGTGGTATTTATAATTCTCATCAAAAAGGGCGTATGGCTTTCAAATATCGTAAATGATACTAAAGCACAGCTTGCATAATATTTTTCAACCTCTCTTTTTTAGAGAGGTTGTTTTTATATCCTTTATATGCTAAAATGTTTTTGAAAAATATGTAACAAATAGAAAATTTCATTGTCATATTAAGTGAAAGGGGGATAAAAGCGTGGAGGATAAACAGATTATAGATATGCTCTTTGAGCGTGACGGTAACAGTATTACCTGCGTTAAGGAAAAATACGGCAAGCTTTGCAATACTCTTGCAAACTCGGTTTTGAAAAACTCATCTGATGCTGATGAATGTGTAAACAGCTCGCTTTTCAAGCTGTGGAATGCTATTCCGCCAGCCAGACCTTCGTCGCTTTGTGCATATCTGTGTAAAATCGTGAGAAACACAGCTATAAACATTTTAAAGAAAAACTCTCGTCATGATGATGTGATATATGACGAGCTTGATGAAATTGTAGCTGATAATTCTTATGAGAACATCTTAGACAGCGGTGTAATCTCAAAATACATAAACGAGTTTTTGCAGACCGCTTCAAAAAAGAGCAGACAGATTTTCGTTTTGCGATATTTCTTTGAATATGAGTTTTCTGAGATCTCTCAAAAAACGGGTATGAGCGAAAATGCTGTCAGAACATCGCTTTCAAGAACAAAAGAAAAACTGCGTGATTATTTAAAAGAGAAAGGAGACATCACAGTATGAGTAAAAAAGAAAATAGAGAATTCTGGGATGAATGTATGGATAAGCTCGACGATAAATATGTAGAAGAGTCAGCATCCTTGAAATCAAAGCCCGTATTCAACCCTAAGATTTTGGTAGGCGCAACAGCCGTAGCTGCATGCTTAGCGCTCAATGTAGGAGTTATCGCCCTTATAAACCGTTCAAATAACGAGCTGCCTACATCATCAGGCGAAACCCCGATATCAGATGTTACAACAACCCCGATTACAGAGGATGCCATAACAACAACCACTCCGCCTGTTGATGATACATCTATATCAACTGTTACCTCTGAGGATGTAACAGAAAAAGTTGATATTTCAAAAGTGGGATTTGATACCCATTATAAATTTAGCTATAACTCAGAAGGTAATAATTACTACGATTTAGCGCTTACTTTAGTTGATAGCGAAACTGATGAAAATATAACTTCAATGGTAGTAGAAAATCCGTTTGTAACAGATGGCGATTGCGTAATGCCGGGAGATGCGTATATGCCTAACATTTGCGAAAGTATTCAAAACTGGCAAATTAATTGCTTTTTACTTACAAACAACGTTGATGTATACAGAATACTGCCTGTAGTTATCCCAGGTATCAAGGATGGTGAGGTTTGTAACGCTGTCAGCCTTTATATGCTCACCGACAAAGAAATTATCCGTTTAAACGGTGAGGATATCTATACATCAAATGCAAGACTTTTTATGAATGAATATGATCCAGGAAATATCATCTCATTTATGAATCTCTCAGGCGGTATAACAAACTGCTTTATTGATTTTGAAGCCAATACCTATACATTAAGAGGTGTTGTGAATGATATGGGCGATGATTATGTTGTTGCTACAAATGAGATTTTAAGTAAGTTTGAGTTTGATTTAACCATGCAGGACTATATCGATTTTTGTACGTATTTTGGAACAAATTGGGCAGATGATACAGGTGTGCTTGAATTTGATTTACTAAAGCGTGCTGACGTTGAATTTACATTTAGCTTTACAAACGGCAGACTGTTTATGATAAAGCATCCTGAGGGCGAAGAAACTCTGATTGATATTTATTATATTGATAAGAATAACGAAAATCTCTTGTATTCTTACGAAAATATACCTGAAAACTTTGATGAAATAAATCTTTATGATTATTCAAATGTATATCAGAGAGTGTTCAATAAATCGGATCGTTCAACCGCTAAGTTTGCTGATGATACCAGCAATATCATAGGCTTTAACAGATGTCTTGTTAAAAATGGCCTTGATCCAAAAAAACTGTATAATATTGAGGTAACAGACGTAAACGGTAATGTATGGTACACAGATGAATTATCGTCAGAAGAAGGTCTGCTGCCGATTCGCTGTGCAGTGCTTGCTGAAAATGGGCATGATAGCTATATTCTTAAAATGAAAAATGAAGCCGGCGAAGAAAAATACATTTCATTTGATACAATGCTAAATTTCCCTGAGGGTGAGCATTATGTAATTGATATGCCGATTTCAATAAGCCGTGAGTATGAAAAGACTGAGAAATACATCGCAACAAAGGTTTGGATTGAGAGAATGCCTGTCAGCATGCTTATTGAAGAAATAATGTATCGCGTTTGCTCTGATGGTAGCTACTATGCTCATATAGCCTTTGGCGCAGACCAGTCTCAGTGGCTTGGCAGCAGTGAGGGATTCTACTATGAAAACGGTGAATATAAACTCTTATGTGACGATTTAGGCCTTAGTGATTCACTTATCAATAATGACTATTTATATCTGACATATTCCGATACTGATGCTGACAACTCTACAAATATTTCACTCAGAGTATACAAAAAGGGTGAAATGATATTTGATGGTAAGGTTCTTGATGATGGCCATGTCAATTACTCAGGGCTGAGCAAAATTGGCAACTATGTTGTGGCTGATAAATTTGACGGAGCAGCAATCATTAAAGAAGAAAACGGCAGAATTTTTGTTGCTGTTTTTAAGGATGATGTTGTTAAAGTTAATTATTCTGGAAATACCTTCAAATTAACCTACAACGGTGTAGAGTATACTCAGGATGACGTTATCCCTGATGAGCTTTTTGTAGAATACAAGTAAACGATAAAATGAAATCCCTCTGTGTGTAGAAAAAGATAACAAAAAGAGCAAGGCTTATGCCTTGCTCTTTTTCTTGTTATTTTCAAAATTTTGTGATACAATATATTAAAGTATGTATGGAGGGGATTTTTATGGAAATCAGTAGTATGGTAAAAGAATGCAGAGCTAAGTGGGCAGAGGGTGACGCTTTGCGTGATAAAGGCCTTGTAACGCCTGATGATATCAGAAGATTTGATAACATTTCTTATGGTGAGTATGGCGTTGACAATCTGCTTGATATCTATGTTTTAAAGGATGTAAAGACATTACAGCCTACCATTGTAAATCTTCACGGCGGAGGCTGGTTTTATGGCAATAAGGAGGTTTATCAGTTTTACTGTATGGCGCTAGCGCAAAGGGGCTTTACAGTTGTAAATATAAACTACCGTAAAGCGCCTGAAAACCGTTTTCCTTGCGCTGTAGAGGATATAAACAAGGCACTTTGTTTTATAGCAGAAAACGGAAAAGATTATTTTGTCGATAAGGACAGGCTGGTACTTATCGGTGACTCTGCGGGCGCTCAGCTTGCAAGCCATTTTGCAACAATTCTTACAAATCCTGAGTTTGCAAAGCTGTTTGATTTTGAAGTAGCCGATGTTACTGTCAAGGCATTAGGCTTAAACTGCGGTCCTTATGACGGCAGAGCGATGGCTCTTAACAAAAATGATGAAGCGTTTTTAGAGTATATCGACTGCGTTGACAAAACACCTGACAGCAGGCTGCTTGAAATGGTAGATGCGCTAAAATATATGAACGCTGACTATCCGCCTGCATTTATTATGTCAACCTACTGTGATTTTCTCTATCCATGCGCACAGCCGATGTACGATCATCTTACAAGCCTCGGTGTGCCTTGTGAAATAAAAATCTACGGTGATAAAAACCGCCCTGAAATAGGCCACGTTTTCCACGTCAACTGCAGATTAGATGAAGCCGTGGAATGTAATGACGCTGAATGTGAGTTCTTCAAAAAGTATGTATAAAGAAAAAGCCGTATTCTATTGAATACGGCTTTTATTTTATACTAAATTATACTCATCATAATACGCTAAAACCAAATCAACCATTTCACCATAGCTCTTAGCGCCACTCTCAACGCCCTGAACCTTGATGAAATTATCGTTGAAATTGCCAGCGGCCTCATTTACCTCGCCTTCAAACTGGTCAAGGTATTCGTTTAACTGAACAATATCTGAATATGCCCCGTCTGAAACGTAGGTATAAGCGTCATTAAAAAGCTCCTTGTCGGCAGAATAAAGCTGATTTAAGCAGTTTCTGAGTGCAAGCATATAGCCTGAGTATCTGTAATCTGCATAATCTGAGTTTATACAGCTCAGAAAACTTATAAAGTTACATTCGTTTTCCTTTGCAATCCCCCTTGTATGAGCAATTTCATGTGCTGCGCAGGATGGTATTGTAAAATCAGGCATATCTATATTTATATTAGCTTCTCCTGCCCATACAAAGTATACTCCTGAAAATCCCGTATAGCTCCAGGCGTGTGAAAGTAAAATAACAGGCTTTACTCTTTTTACAATGCCCTTTAGATATGGGTAGTCATCATATAAATATGTATATCCGTTTTCAACCTGCTTTGAGATCTCAAAAATATCAGCTGATAGCTTCATATTGCCGTTTTCGTCAAATGTGCATTCTTCTCTTGCTGCAGATGCCCTTATCGCTAAATCGCGTGTTACCTCGTAAAGATACTGCGCCTCCCTTGGCTTTACCTCAAGCCCCATCAGATTATCAAGGCTGTATCTGTAATAGTTAGCGCCATGCATGAACATATACAGTAAAAATACGCATGAAACAGAGAATAAAACACCCTTTATAAATGCCGCAACCGTTGCGGATTTCTTCTTTGATTTTTTGAGCTTTATTATGAATATCACGATTACCGCTATAAGCATAAGCGGGGACAGAATGAGCAGAAATTCGCCTAAGCTTATAGGTATGAGCGATACAAGACCGCCTATTACAAACGAGAAAACTTTGAATATTCCTCTTGAAAAAGCATATTCTGAAAATGTATTCAGATGTGGCAGAGTAAAGTATAGTAAAACTGCGATGTAAAACGGTGTCAGCCAGAAAATGACTGACAGCTTTTTGAGTATGTTTTTCATTTTGAAATGTCCTTTCAGTTGTTAAAATAAGTATACCACCAAACTGCAGACAAGTCAAAAGAATTAAATGGAAAATCTTTGTTTCTTGACTTTTTATGGTATAAAGGGTAAACTAATAAATGTACATTATACTAAAGGAGAATACTATGATATATACAGTAACCTTCAATCCTGCGCTTGACTATGTAGTCAGGGTTTTTGAGTTTCAAAGCGGCAGGCTCAATAAAGCAGAGAATGAGCTTTTGCTCCCTGGCGGAAAAGGCTTAAACGTTTCTGAGGTTTTGACAAACCTGGGAGAAAAAACAACCGCTCTTGGTTTTATCGGCGGCTTTACCGGCGAAGAGATTGCAAGGCTTGAGCGTGAGCGTGGCGTTATCTGTGACTTTGTAAAGGTAGAGGGTAATTCAAGAATAAACGTTAAGCTCAAAAGTACTCAGGAAACTGAAATCAACGCAAATGGTCCTGAAATATCTGCCGATAATTTAAACGAGCTGTATAATAAGCTTGATAAATTACAATCAGGCGATATTCTGGTGCTTGCAGGCAGTATTCCTCGCTCAATTCCAGATACTGCATACAGCGATATTTTAGACCGCCTTGAAAACCGAGGTATAAAAATAATAGTTGATGCGGCAAGCACCCTGCTTGTAAATGTGCTTGATAATAAGCCTTATCTTATCAAGCCAAACCATTTAGAGCTTGCAGACTTGTTCAAAGCGCAGATAGGTACAGACAAAGAGCTGATAGTAAAGTATGCAAGAAAGCTTATGGAAAAGGGAGCACAGAATGTGCTCGTTTCAATGGGCGGAGATGGCGCAATACTTGTATGCTCTGATAATAAGGTTTACTACGCTGCTGCCCCTAAGGGCGAGGTAGTAAACAGCGTAGGCGCAGGCGATAGTATGGTAGCGGGCTTTATATATGGCCTCAATCAGACTGGTGATATGGTTGATGCTCTCAGATGGGGCATATCCTGCGGAAGTGCCAGCACATTTTCAGAATACCTTGCTGTAAGAGAAGATGTAATCGCTTTATATAATACTGTAAAGGTTGAAGAAATGAATATATAAATCAATCAGAATGAAAAAATCTCTCAGGAATTTTCCTGAGAGATTTTTTATTATCTGTAAATTAAATGTCAAAATTAAAACCTATTAAAAAATGGGATAATGTTAAGTAATAAATATCATCGAAAACTCAAAATAATGAACATAAGGCGATAAAAAGAACTGCAATAATGGATATACTGTTAATAAATGCTTAATGCAAGGTATATCTAATAGGATATCTGCATAAATTGGAAACGTATACTTTGGATTATTTTACAAAAAACATCTCCCAAAAGTAACAAAAATAACTTTAAGCTTGACATAATTATAAGCTAAAAGTATAATTTGAATGTAGCTTAAATTTAGCTTAATTAAGGTTTATGGAGGAAGAATAATGAAAACAAAGAAGATCTTGGCTGCTGCATTGTCAATGGCAATGGCAGCATCAATGCTCGCAGCTTGCGGTGATGACGCATCATCAACAGCAGGCACACAGGGAACAAACGGCGGCAACAATGGCGGTACTGCATCAGGTGACCATGTAACATTACAGGTTCTTACACACAGAACAGACATTATCGAAAACGGCTCGCTTGATGAACTCACAGATGCTTTTGAAGCTGCTAACAACTGTACAATCGAATATGTAGGCTATACAGACTACGCAAACGATGTATCAACAAGAATGTCAACAGAGGATTACGGCGATGTTCTTATGATTCCTGATTCTGTAAAGCTCTCAGACCTCGGCAATTTCTTTGCGCCATTCGGTACATACGATGAGCTCAAGGAAGTTTACCAGTGCGCAGACTCAAAGATGTATGACAATACTGTATACGGCCTTCCAACAGCGCTCAACGTTGCTGGCGGTATTTTGTACAACAAGCAGGTATTTGCAGATGCAGGTATCACAGAGCTCCCAACAACTCCTGATGAATTCATTACATGTCTTGAAAAGATCAGAGATAACTGCGAAGGCGTTATCCCTTACTACACAAACTACAAGGATGCTTCATGGACAATTACACAGTGGGCTGGTCTTGTAGTATCAGCTTCAGGTAACCCAAGCTATGAAATCGACCTTTTAACAGAAAAGGGCGACCTCTTTGACAAGAACGTAGACGGTTACTACACAGTTTATAAGATGCTCTTCGACGTATTCTCAGACCCAACTCTTATCGAAGCTGACCCATCAACAACAGACTGGGAAGCTTGTAAGCCAGCATTCGGCGAAGGCAAGATCGGTTGTATGGTACTTGGTTCATGGGCTGTAGGTCAGTTCCAGGAAGCTGCAGGCGAAAACGCTGATGACGTAGGCTTTATGCCAATGCCAAACACAGTTAACGGTCAGGTAAATGCTCAGATTTCTGCTGACTACTGCATGGGCGTTAACAAGAATTCAGACAACATCGAACTTGCTCAGAAGTTTGTTAAGTGGTATGTAGGTGAATCAGGTCTTCAGGTTAAGGAAAATGTAATTCCTGCACTCGTAGGCGCTGAATACCCAGCATTCTTAGATTCATTCGGCGATGTTAACCTCTTTGTTGCTACAACAGCACCAGCTGAACTCAACGGTGTATTCAACACAATCGACAAGGATTCAGAAGTTGGTACATGGGATGGCGATACAGCAAACTTCAAGATCAAGCTTGCTGAAGCTGCATTTGCAGGCAAGGGCGAAGAAGAATTTGATAAGATCATCGCTGAAGCTAACGCTAAGTGGGCAGCTAAGAGAGACGAAGTTCTCGGCTAATTACTAACGCTTATTTGATATTCCTTTCATATTGGAGATTAAGGGGAATTTTTTAAATTCCCCTTTAACTCTGTTAAAAAGAGAGTTTCCTAAAAAGGAGATGATTTTTGTGAACTCAAAAAGAAGCTTCTGGCAATGGATAAAAACCTATGAAGGTCAAAAGGTGTTTACAACGATCCTTTTCTTGCTCATCCCTGTAATACTCCTTGTTTTATTTACATTTATCCCTGCCGGAAATATGGTTCTTTATAGCTTTCAGGAGCGTGACCGATATGGTCTTGATGCCAAATGGGTAGGTCTTGAAAACTATAAAACTGTCTTGACAAATCCAGACTATTTTTTAACCTTTAAAAATAGTATCTATTATCTTTTAGGCTCATTCGCACAGCAGGCTCTTGCTCTTTTGCTTGCAAGTATCCTTTGTTCAAGAATAAAATTCAGAAACTTTTTCAAAGGAGTTTTGTTCTTCCCTTATATGATGAACGGCGTTGCGGTATCTCTCATCTTTATGCGATTTTTTGCTCTTGGCGATGGTATCGTTACTCAGACAGGTACAGTAAATTCTATCATCAAAGCCCTCGGCGGCGACCCTATAAAGTTCTTATCAGACCCGAATATTGTAAACTACTGCCTTGTATTTATTTCAATCTGGCGATATATCGGCTTTGATATTGTAATGTACATAGGCGCTATTCAGTCAATTAACTCCGATATCTATGAGGCGGCTGACCTTGACGGTGCAAACCCATGGCAGAGATTTAGATACATTGTATTCCCAAGTATAAAGCCTATCATTTCTCTGCAGCTTATCTTAGCTGTAAAGGGTGCTATTTCAGTATTTGAAATTCCTTACATCATTACAGAAGGTAAGTTTGGTACATCAACCTTTGTTATCAAAACTCACGAAACGGGTATGGTATTCCAGAAGGTTGGTCTTGCCAGTGCCATGGCGGTAATATTACTTATAATAATTATAATTGTAACGCTTATTCAGAAGTATTTCTTCAGAGAAGAGAATAATGCGCCTAAAAAGAGAAAAGCGCCTGCAGTAAAGGAGGCGACAAAGTAAATGGAAAAAGTATTGAAAAATCAGGCTGCTCAGACTGCAGAGCCTGAAAAGAAATTCAAACCAAGAAAAAGAAAATTGTCGCCAGCTGAAAAGGTGCTTCAGTTTTTCAAGTATTTAGTGCTCATTATTGCATCGGTTCTTGTATTTTTACCTATCGTTGTAATTTTACTTGGTGCTTTCAAAGAGCATAAGGAATTTTTGAGCACAGGTGTATTCACGCTTCCTGAAAAATTCTATCTCGGCAACTTTGAACACGCATTTTTTAAGGGTAACGTAATGCTTGGTCTTAAAAATACTCTTATCATCATTGCCATTTCATGCGTGGGTACAATTTTGACGGGTACAATGACAGCCTTTGTTGTTCAGCGCTTCAATTCAATTCTGACAAGAACAGTAAAGGCGGCATTCTTAGTAGCAACCTTGCTTCCTAACATCTCAATGCAGGTAACAGTATTCCAGATAGTTGACAAAATCGGTGTTTACGATTCTATCTGGGCACCTGTAATTTTATATGTTGGTACAGATATTATTTCTATCTATATCTTTATGCAGTTTTTAAGTCAGATTTCAACCTCTCTTGATGAGAGCGCAATTGTTGATGGTGCGTCATATCCGAGAATTTATTTCTCAATTATTCTGCCACTTCTGCGTCCTGCTATTGCAACTGTACTTATTATCAAAATCGTTGGTATCTACAATGATTTCTATACTGCAAACCTCTATATGCCATCAAATGATTTACCTGTTGTTTCAACAGCCCTCTACCGATTTATCGGCCCTTACGGTGCTAAGTGGGAAATCATTATGGCTGGTATCATTATAGCAATTCTGCCGGCTCTCATAATCTTTTTATGCCTGCAGAAGCATATTTACAGCGGTCTTGTTTCAGGCTCTGTAAAGGAATAAACCAACTAGTATCCTCTATACAAAAACAAAAGGCGTATCTCACAATTTCAGTGCAGATGCGTTTTTTGTTTTGATAAAAATGTGTTCAAATATTATATATGGTTTTTACATTGACTAGCGTAGGTTTGTGTGATAAAATGCTTTTTGGTAATTTTGAAGATAAGAGGAAAATAAATGGAGAAGAAAAAATCATTGACCCTTGATATGACTCAGGGTAATACTATTAAGATAATACTTTTATTTGCTATCCCGATATTTTTGGGCAACATATTCCAGCATTGCTATAATATGGTTGATACTATTATTGTAGGTCATCATCTTGGCGATGATGCTATTGCTTCGATCGGTGCTACGAGTGCGATAAGCTCACTTGTTGTAGGCTTTGCCAACGGTATGGGCGGTGGCTTTTCAATGATAGTTTCAAGATACTTCGGCGCAAGAGAAAAGGGGCTTATGAAAAACGCCGTTGCCGCAACAATGGTGCTTTGTATTTTGGTATCTGTGCTTTTGACAACAGTAAGCCTTGTTTTCATTAAGCCGTTTTTAAAGGTGCTTGATACCCCTGCGGATATCATTGATATGTCATATTCATATATCAGCATAATTTTAGCGGGCATCATTGTAACTATGCTTTATAATACCGGTGCTGGTCTTCTTCGCGCGATAGGCAACTCCAAAACTCCGCTTCTGATACTTATCCTTACTTGTCTTTTAAACATAGGGCTTGATATAGTTTTAGTTATATACTTAAATATGGGTGTGCGTGGTGCGGCTATTGCAACGCTTGTATCTCAGGCGATTTCTGCTGTTGCGGTTTTTATATACATATATAAAAAGTGTCCCGAGCTTCAGGTTTCAAAGCAGGATTTCAAGGTGGCAGGCTGGATTTACGGCGACCTTCTCTCAACGGGTATCTCAATGGGACTGATGTTTTCAATCGTAGCTATCGGTACTGTCGCTTTGCAAAAGGCTATAAACGGTCTTGGCAAATCATACATTACAGCGCATACAGCTGCAAGAAAAATCAGCGAGGTTTATATGCTCACTATCGGTACCTTCTGTAATGCAGCGGCCACATTCACAAGCCAGAATTTCGGTGCCAAGAATTACAGAAGAGTAAAGGATGGTATTATAAAATCTATCCTCTTATCGTGGATATGGTCGTCTATATGTATTATTGTTACCTTCCTAGCGGCTCCGATTTTGATTGAGCTGATCACAGGCACATCTCAGCAGGATGTTATAGATATAGCTTCAAAGTATCTTAAGATCAATCTGCCGTTTTACTATGTGCTGAGTATTCTGTTGGTACTCAGAAGCTGTATGCAGAGTATCGGTATGCGAATATTCCCGCTTTGTGCGTCAGGTATTGAGCTTGCGGGTAAGTTTATAGTAGCGTATATGCTAGTGCCTAAAATGCATTATATGGGCGTTTGTATCTCAGAGCCTGTAACATGGATTTTGTGCTCAGCGCTTTTGATAATTGCCTTGTTTATTTCTCCTAAGGGCAGAATTTTCACCCTTGCTGATAAAGAAGGATATATTGAATACTAGTTTTAATCCCGCAGTTTTCTGCGGGATTTTTTTCTTAAGAAAAACTTAAGAATTTTATCAAGTTAAAAATAAGAAGTGTGATTTACAATTAACTTGACAATATAGATGGGAGGCCTTAAAATGAGAGATGGATAGTTTCATTTTAAGTATGATTTTAGGAGAGAAGTAAGATGGAATTTTTAGAAAATGCAACGGTTTTGGTAGTAGATGACGATAAAGCCATAGTAAATGCAATAGCAAAGCTTTTGTCGGATGAGGGTTTAAAGATTGTCAAGGCATACAACGGCGTTGAAGCGCTTGATGCGGTTATGGCAAATGACATTCAGCTTATTTTAATTGATGTTATGATGCCAAAGCTTGACGGTCTTTCAGCGCTTATGAAGATAAGACAGACAAAGAATATTCCAATTATCGTTTTATCTGCAAAGTCAGAAGACAGTGATAAGATTTTAGGGCTTTCGATGGGTGCGGATGATTACATTACAAAGCCTTATAATCCTATGGAGCTTGTTGCGAGAGTAAAATCCCATCTCAGAAGATACCTGTCGCTTGGTGCGGCAAAGAGTGGGGCAGAAGGGAAAGGCTCAAACTCAATAATCATCGGAGGACTCAGGCTTGACAGAGATAAAAAGCAATTGTTTTCAGATGAAGAGCCGATAAAGCTCACAGCGACAGAATATAAAATTACAGAGCTTTTAATGGAAAATCCTGGCAGAATATTCTCCGCAGAGGAGATATACAGCCGAGTGTGGAACGAAGATTCGTTTTCGGTAGAAAATACTGTTATGGTGCATATCCGCCATATCAGAGAAAAAATTGAGATAAACCCTTCAGAGCCGAGATATTTAAAGGTTGTGTGGGGTATAGGCTATAAGATAGAGAAAATGTAGCCTTTTTGAAAAAGGAAGATTTTAATGAAGATTATAAAAAACGTTATTACAAGAATAATAGCGCTTTTGATATGCATGGGTATTATAGCGTATTGTGCAACCCAGTGCGTATCATTGGTACTAAAGTATGAGAGCCTTGATAAAAATTCATCACGAGATCTCACTGTAGAATATTCTCATGAGGTGAATGAGATTTTTGAAGATGCCTGGATTTATGCGGCTACTATGATGGATGATGAGCTTGTGTCAAAGCCACTCCTCAAGCAGACAATAACCGATACACTTTTTGACGAAAAAATCATAGATGCTGATGGATATGTGATATTTGATACCAGAAATTTCGAAGTGTATATTGAAAGAGATGGTATTTCATATTTCTGGATTAGTGATGAGGGCGATGATGTCTACGAAAGATTTGACAAGAATCCCGATTATACATTGATGTTTGCTGACGGGGCGATATATGAATGGCCTGAATACCTTGACTTTTTTGAAGGCAACAATAATTATGGTTATAAAACTGCTGATGGCTTTTACTATTTTTATTTAGCATATTCTGGTCAGGGCTACGCCTTCTATGATTATGAAGTGACAGAAGAAAATGGTTATTACACAGACGATCTTGGTGCTACGATTTATTTCAATCAAGATGGCTCAAGCCCTGCCCAATCACAAAACAGAATACCTCTGCAGATGAAAACAGACGAAATAACTATCAAAATCGTACCGACAGCCCAGACGCTTGAGAATATCCAGTCAAAAGATGTAGCGCATGATAACTTTGAGGCTGAGTGTGTTGATATGATAACCTCACTCATCCCCTGGGTAGCTGTTTTACTTGCGCTTACATTATTTATCATATTGACAGCAGGCTTTGACACAAAAGAGAAAAAATACAGAATGATCTCGGTTGACAGAATATTCTTGGAATTTGTGCTTGTCATAGCAGCAGCG
The DNA here is from genome assembly GCA_937892655.1 of uncultured Clostridia bacterium. GTDB lineage: Bacteria > Bacillota > Clostridia > Oscillospirales > Ruminococcaceae > CALBJC01. The sequence goes on from CALBJC010000126.1 coordinate 15,984, forward strand.
TCTGTACTCGGTATAGCATGGCTTTTGTGTATGTATCCGTTTGAAACATCATATGTATACTCAACCGGTGAATACGAGTCACTTCTATATATGCTGTACGGCGTTTTATCACCGCTGTTATATGCAATAGCGCTGTGGTGTGTAGCTACAGTTGTAGTAAGAATAAGATGTAAAAAGCTGTTTACAACATCGCTTATAGTTAGAATTATTGCTTCACTGTTTTTAAAGCTCAGAGAAAGCTTTATCGCAAAGGAAAACTTAAGAAACAATGCATTCCTGGCCAGATTTTTAATCAAAGTATTAGTAGCTGTAATTGCAGAGATTTTGATAATCTTTGTTGCACTTGGTACAGAAAATGTAATTATATTCATTATTCTGACGCTTATAAATGCTTTTGTATTTGTTCTCTGGAATATTGCCGATTTAAATCATATAACAAAGCTTTCAGAGCATATCAGCGCAATTTCTCAGGGCGATTATCAGAAAATATCAGTTGACGAGGGTGTTGTTACAAACTCAATGCATACAAAGCTCAACGATATTTCAAGCGGAATTGAGCTCGCAGTAGACCGAGAACTCAAGTCTGAGAGAATGAAGATTGACCTTGTTACAAACGTATCTCATGACCTCAAAACTCCGCTTACATCGATTATCAGCTATATTGACCTGCTTTCAAAGGAAGAGCTTTCTCCAGAGGCTTCAGACTATGTAAAGATATTAGAAGAAAAGTCACATCGTCTTAAGGATATGGTTTCTGATGTATTTGACCTTGCAAAAGCAACAAGTAAAACTGATGTAGATCTTCAAAGGCTCGACCTTGCGGTATTAACTGAGCAGGTGCTTGGCGATTTGCAGGATAAGATTGAAAAGAGCGACAGAGAGATAAGAAAGACGATTGCTTTGTCAGCAGCGCCTATCATGGCAGATGGTAAGCGCCTTTACAGAGTGCTGCAAAACTGTATTGACAATGCGCTCAAATACTCAATGCCGTCTACAAGAATTTATATTACGCTTGAGCAGATTGAAAACAGAGCTGTTTTATCATTCAAGAATATTGCATCATACGAAATGACCTTTACTCCTGAAGAGATTACAGAACGCTTTGTAAGAGGTGACCAGTCAAGAACAGGTGATGGAAACGGTCTTGGCCTTTCAATCGCAAAGAGCTTTACAGAAGCTTGTGGCGGTGAATTTGAAATAATCATCGAAGGAGATATGTTTGTTTCAAAGATTTCGTTTGAATTATGTGGTACTCAGAATCCTCCAACTGATGAGTAAATACAAATAAAAAAAGACCTGCATTTTTGCAGGTCTTTTTATTTTACGTTATAGCTTTTTGATTGCCTGTACTGAACAGATGATAAGAGTCCAGATTACGTTGTAGAGTACCGCCAGCGTACAGCTCAGTTCTCCGAGAGAAGCAAGTACTGCATAAGCTGCACAGATGATAAAGCCTAATATTGTAGCTGTCATCTGAATTGTAAGGCCTAAAGCGCTTGTCTTCTGAATACGTCTTGTGCCTGTCAAAAGCATTGCAAATGTGCTGAATTTGCCTGAGCATAAAAGCGATGATGAAAGGCGAGGTGTGTATTCTGTCTGCTTTTCGTAATCGCTGTGATTTCTGAAAGGTAAAATCTTCAGGCTGTCCTGAGGAATACCGAAGGTTTGTGAAATAAATGAAAGTGAAATCATAGCGTCGATTGAACGCAGAATGATTGTAATATTGTTTTTAACAAGCTCTGAAAGCCAGCTTTTTACATTGACAGAGGCTGAAGCCTTTACAACAAAGAGCGCTGTTGTAACACCTGAGATTGAAAGGTAGAGAGGCAAGCCGTTCTTTGCGTATTCATCTTCCTTTGTCTTAGGAGGGATACCGTCGATAGAATGGTTTAGCATAAGCTCTCTTGTACCGAGTAAAACTCTCTTGTTTTCAATCCAGCCCGAAAGACCTAAGCCATCTTCATAAATGTAGCTTTCAACAGGGTAGAGCATTTCAACCTTGCCTCTGAGCATCTTGTAGAATGCGCTTGACATAATGCTGTTTGCCTGACAAGCAAGAGATGCCGCTGTGAGAATGCTTTCTTCAATAGATGTTGAAGACATAGGCTTTAAGTTTACAAGGTCAATAGTGCCTTCAGGGAATAAGTCTGAAACATCAACTAAAACTGAGTTTGTATCAGCAAATTCATCAACGGCACTGTAGCCTAAGATAACGCCTGATGACTGCAGATAATTCTTTGAAGCTCTTGAAAGAGGCAGGTTTACAATGAGCATCATGCCGATTGCCGCACCCATTGAAACTGTAAGTGAAAAACCGCCGAGCGCTGTGAAAAGATAATGCTGAGCCTCAACTAAGTTTTTGCCGAAAATCATTGAAATAATAGCTACCAAAACGCCTGCGCCTAAAACAGCAGGAACATAGTATTTACAGAATGAGTCTGACATATCAGCTGAATATGAATTCTTGATAAAGTCTTCAACAAATTCTGTTTTTCTCATTGTAGATAAAACAGGGTATTCACCAAGAGCACCCTTTGTAATTCTCTCTGCAGCGTCAGTGTCGTCAACTGCTGTTACTGCATATTTTTCATATTCGCCTGAAACATACTTGAAGTTGCGTTCAGCTCTGTTTACTATCAGGAGCTTGCCTAAAGTGTTTATCAAAAGTGAAAGTATTGCAACAGGGATAAAGATATGAATTTTGTTTCTCTGTAAAAGGTCAGTTGATAAAAGCATTGCAGAAGCAGGGATAAGCGTTGCGAGTACCGTGAGGGCGGCTAAGCTGTCGCTGTCTGCTTTTAATGCCATAAGCTTTGAAAGGCCTGCCGCCATAACTGTATAGCATACAAATGCGGCAAGAAGGCCTAAAATAACATTTACAAAGAGATATACCATAGGCTGATAAACACGGCTTAAAGCGTCGATTATAGGCCAGCCTAAGTCATTTGCAAATGTAAGGTAGATACTCAGAAATGCAGCAATCGATAAAAAGCAGAGTCTTGTTACTAAGTTGCCCTTAAGACCGATTATATCAGCTAAAACCTCAGGGGCCTGTTCAAAAGCAACAAAGTCGTGAATTTCCTCGGCATTCTGCTGCTTTACTTCAACTGCAGGCTCGATATCTTCCTCTTCAGTCTGCAGAACAAATTCGCTTACACGCTTTTTCCTGCGCTCATTTAAAATCTGTTCTTTTTCCTCTTCGGTCGCTTCTTCAACCAAAGAGATAGTCTGGGTTTTAGGTAAAACCTTACCCTTGATATCAAGCTCGATATCGTCTATCTTCTTGCGCTTTACTTCTGTTGTTACAGGAGCTTCCTTATTCTCCTTCTTGCGTCTTAAAAGACCTTCGATCAGAGCGGTATTTGAAATAGATCTTTTGACCTTTTTCTGCTTCTGACTTTCTTCTAAAGCCTTCTTTTCAGCCGCCTGCTCTTCCTTGCTCTTCATTGTGAGCTCAACACCGGGGTCCTTATCCTGCTTGACCTTGTCAAAGCTCATATCCGTAACAATTTCTTCGGCAACCTCTTCTGCTTCGTCGCCTCTGAGCATTGCCTCGTATTCGAGCAGAGCTTCAGATTTTGCTTTGCGCTGTTTTGACTTATCGCTGTATTCTTTTAATATATCGTCTACTGAATAATTGTCTGACATTAAAAGTCATCCTCCCTTCAGATTGATTACTTTGTACGCTGTCTTACAGCCTCATACATGAATATGCCCGCTGCAACTGAAGCGTTTAATGAGGTTATCTTACCAAACATAGGAAGCTTGAGTAAAAAGTCGCATTTGTCCTTTACAAGCTTTCCCATGCCAAAGCCCTCAGAGCCAATTACAAGAGCGATAGGGCCTGTAAGAGAAACCTTTGTATAGTCTTCACCCGTAGCGTCTGTGCCATAAACCCAGATGCCTTGTTCTTTTAACTCATCAAGCGTCTGCGCTATGTTTGAAACGCGCGCTACTGCAAGCCAGCTCGCTGCACCCGCAGAGGTCTTGAAAACTGTATGATTGAGTGAAGCGCTTCTTCTTTTTGGAATGATAATACCATGCGCGCCTGCAGATTCTGCAGTTCTGATTATAGCGCCTAAATTGTGAGGGTCTTCAATTTCATCGCATACTATGATAAACGGATCTTCATTTCTTTCCTTTGCGATACTTAAAATATCCTCAACTGTTTTATATTCAGCACAAGCACCAATTGCGATAACGCCCTGATGCGATGCACCCTTTGACATATTTGAAAGCTTTTGTTCTGTAGCATCCTTTACTACGATGTTCTTTTCTCTTGCCATTTTTGTGATAAGAGAAATCGAACCGCCGGCTTCAGGATTTACTAAAATAGTATCAATCAGCTTGTCAGCCTTTAAAGCTTCGATAACAGGATTTCTGCCGATGATAAGAGATGAAAAACCGTCATCTTCAAAATCTTCATTGACAGCATTCTCTCTCTGCCTCGGAGGCTTTTTTTGATATTCGCCCTTTCCTGAGCGATTTTTATTGAATCTGTTTTTGTTTTCCATCCTTGTTTTCCTTTACCCCAAAATTGCATTATTATCCATTATAACATATTTATCAGATAAAAACAACATAATTTTGCATTTTTTAAAAAGCTTTTTGTAAGGCACTAAAATACTAAATTTCAAAACTGCATTGAAAAAACAAATCAGATATTGTATAATAAAATCTGATACAAAAAACTTTTTTAAAATAAATTATTTTTTAATGCAACAATCTTCACTTTTTTTGACACTATATGTATAACAGGTCATAAGAAAGGTAGGTGTTGCTCGAAAAAACGGGGTGAAAAACAATGAAAACCGAATTTGATGAGCTGGTTAAAAGAGCTAAAAAGGGCGACAGCGAAGCCTTTTCAAAGCTTTATGCCCAGATCTACAAGGAGCTTTATTATTATGCTCTTTGTAACCTCGATAATTCGTATGACGCTGCCGATGCTGTAAGCGATGCGGTAGTTGATGCGTACACAGGCATTAAGAATTTAAAAGATATAAATGCCTTTAAAGCGTGGATGTATAAAATACTGACTGCCAAGATAAAGAGAAAGCAGGCGCAGTACATAAAAGAAAGAGAAAATACAGTAGCGCTTGATGAAAGCTATGCAGAACATGAAAAGAAAGAAAACAAGTATATCGGAGTAGAAATCTTACAACAACTCGATCTGTTGAATGAGCAGGAAAGAATGTGCTTTTCGCTCAATGTTTTAGAGGGATATACCTCAGAAGAAATTTCAAAGCTGACAGGGATAAAGCCTGCAACTGTGCGCAGCTCTCTTTCAAGAGGACGGCAAAAGCTTAGGGAGAGCTTAAGTGAGCAGTAAGGCGTATGAAGGGAGGTCAGACCATGAGTAACAATAAAGAACAGAATATTTTTCAGGAGCTTTTTTCAGAGATAGAAATTCCTGACAGACTCTCTCCTGAAAATATTGCAAAAATGCTTGATGAAAAATTCGGCAATCAAACAAATACTGCTGTTACACCATCTGAAACGATCGGCATAATTTCAGATGATGATTATGAAAGCGCAGTTATAAATTCAGAAAATGATGATGCGCAGGAAATTGAAGCGTTGCAAAAACGTGAAAAGATAGGCATCAAAACAACGCCTACTGCGGTTATTGCAAGAATAACAATAACCGTTGCAGCGTGCCTAGTGCTTGTAGTAGGGCTTATATTGTTCAATAACAACAATATGTCGCTTAAAACCGCAGGTGCAGCGGGCGCTAAGAATTATGATGAGGTTTACAGCGCTGTAATGCAGGCGGGTAGTGCTGGCGCGTTATCACAGAACATAAACACAGATTATATCGGCTACAATGTTGATAAAAATGCTGTCAACAAACCAAACAATACAGCTGTTGCTGTAAATGATAAGCTTTGGTTTATAAGCGGCGATAAGCTGTTTATTGACGCTGGCGGAAATAACGAGAATGTAGTAGTATCAGGCGGCGAGTATAAAGAGATAATCGCTGATGATAAAAATGTATATGTAATCTCAGAAGAAAAATCAACTCTTCTTGCAACCGCCACAATAAACGGTGAAGAAAATACAGCTGATGTTACAGAGTATGTAACAAGGGTTGATATATATTCATCGGCAGATGACTGCAAGTCATTTACACAAAGCGGTAGATTTATAAAGGCAGTTTCAGCAAATGAAGGTATAATGCTCACGACCGCATTTTGTGATGAAAGTCCTTATCCGCTGAAAAGTGCAGGTGAAAAGGACAGATACATTCCAAAAATCAGCATTGATGATGAAGAAAAATTCCTTGAAGCGTCAGAGATCATTCTGTCTGATAATGCTCAGGATAAGTCCTATGGTATTGTAACCTATCTGTCAAGAGATGATGCTTTATCGTATAATACCCTTGCGATTTTAGGCCATAGCAGAAACTTATACACAGATGAAAATACCGTAGCGTTTGCAAATAATGACTCAAAGAGCATTATTGCTGTAAAACTATCTCAGGCTGGAGGTCTTGCATATTCTGCAGTTTTGGCAGATTCAAGGGCAATGAGCGTTACTGAAAATGATGATAACAAGCTCGTGGTGCTGACCGATGATTTACGCCTTTACTATGAAGCTCAGAGCAGTAATGTAAAGCTCAATACTACAGCTGATGCTGCAAATATTATCAGTTATAATGGGAAGCTGTATGTAACCGATGAAAACAAGGCGTATGAGGTTACATCAGATACGCTTACAGAAGTAAGCTCATCAGTTTTTTCACAGAAAATCTCAGATGATTTTTACATCAGCTTTTCAAATAACCCTTTTGAAGCTGCAGTTTCTGACAGCGAGGCTGTAAAATCAGTTATCACACATAATTATGAAGATGTAAAGAGCAGTATTTTTGATAACCCTTCTGCACTGCTTACAGATGGTATGTATGCATATTATCCGTTTGAATACTGGAATGGTATCGAGTATGTATATGCTTATGCAAAGCTTGATAATAGCGGCAAAATCATCTCGATTCTGTCAGTATCAGATACTGGTCTGTCAGGCAGATTTACAGATGGATTTATCGCAGGTAACAAGCTCTATGCAGTGTCCGCAAAGGGCGTTACTATCGCAGATACTTCTTCAATGACAGCTTCACAGCGCTTTATCGTATCATAAAATTCCCAAAAAAGCCCGGGTAAAAACTCGGGCTTTTTTTATATTAAAATGTCCAAAATCTGCATTTTCATTCGTAATAATGTCTGAGGGGGGATTATATGCTTTGTATCAATATGTCATTTGGCGATATTGAAGATGAAAACATCTTTGAGCGCCTCTATTATAAATACAGAAATCTTATGTATACTGTAGCGTTTGATATTCTGCATAATACCTCGGATGCCGAGGATGCAGTTTCTGAGGCTTTTTTAAGGATTGCGAAAAACTTTTCTCTTATTGATAAAAGGATATGTCCAAAAACTGCCAATCAGTTCGTAATAATTGTCAGAAATGTTTCTATAGATATGTATCGCAAGAACAAAAGAGAATCTCAGCAGAGGGATGCTGTCCGAGAGGTCAGCTACTCAGATTTTGAAGGCTTTGAATGCGGCGGAATAATGAGCGCTATAAATTCCTTACCGCAGGCTACCCGCGATACGCTTTATTTAAACTGCATATACGGCTTTTCCCCTGAAGAAATATCAAAGCTTTTAGGTGCAAAGCCCGATGCGATTTACAAGCGTTTGCAAAGAGCAAAAGCAAAGCTTTGGGAAATTCTGAAGGAGGAAAAACAAAGTGAATAATTTTGATAAGGCACTTATGGCCTGTTTTGACTCTGAGTATGAAAAGCTCGAGAATTTACCTCTGTCTGACAATGATTTTACGGAGGAATTTGAAATGAAAATGCAAAAGCTCATCAAACTGCAGAAAAGTCCGTTTTTCAAGCTCGCAACAGTAAATTTAAAAAGAGTTGCATCATTTGCAATTATCTCAGCAGTTGCTGCTGCTACAACCTTTACAGTAGCTGCAGCCGCTACAGGCAACTTTGATGAAATGGTTATAGAGCCTATTTCACAGGGCGTTGAAGCTATAGTTGACAAAACCGAAACTATCAGTCAGAAGGTTGTAGAAAGCCTCAAGGGCTTTACGATCTTTTCAGAAGAAAGAAAAGAAATCTCAGTTGCAGAGCCTGAAATCGAGGGCGAAGAACCAACAGTTACAGAAGAAGTTATAACCGATGAAATCGTAGTTGACGCTGTTGACCCTGAAAACTCACCTCAGACCTTAGAGGTTATCTATGCACCTACTGCTATCCCTGAAGGCTACAATCTCATAGAGGACATGCTTGATGATGAAGAAAACGGCTGGTCAGTATGCGAACCTGAAAATGGCTTCTGCTTTGCTCATTATGAAAATGAAGAGAAAGGCGATTTGTTATACTTTGCTCAGTATACAAAGGCGTGCTACCAGGATGTTGACACATTCGGTGAATGCGAAATAAGCGGTTATACCGATTCAGAGGGCAGAGAGTTTTTAGTAGCTAATTGGGATACAGGCTACAAGGCTGTTTTATACGATAACGGTGAATACATTCTCCATTGTAACAGCGGCGCTCTTACAGTTGATGAAATCATAAATATCATTGTAACAGCAAAAGCTGAATAAACTGAATAGACCAAAAGAAAACAAAACAACGCCGATCTACTCGGCGTTGTTTCTTATGTAATGAAATAAATATTGTTGTGCAATACCCTGAGTACCCAAAATGCATTGCGGCAACCCCTGCGGATAATACTCAGCCATCGCTCTTTTTATCCATACATCCTTTGGAAAAGCTTCAATCTTATACATACCAAAAAGTAAAACGCAGTCTGCAACCTTAGGACCTACTCCCTTGATTTTCTGAAGTTCCAAGGACGCTGTATCATAATCAAGCGCCTTTATCTTTTCAAGGTCAATCTCGCCTGATAAAACCTTTCTTGCAGCATCAATAACATACTTTGCCCTGAAACCTGAGCGTAAAAACTCAAGGTCCTCAACCTCACAAGCGGCTAGATCTTCTGCTGTCGGAAACCCGCCGTAATGCTCACAAAGCCTTTTTATTATACCCTTTATTCTCTTAATGTTATTGTTCTGCGAAAAGATGAATGAAATGAGCGCTTCAAAGCTATCCTGCTTTAAAATTCTTATCCCCTGCGCATAAGAGCAGGCCTTTTTCATCATCTCATCCTCGCAGTATCTGTTTTTCAAAGCTGCATAATCAGTATACAAATCAAAATATTCAACCCATATATTCAGAAACTCATCTTCACTTATATTGTGAAAAATAAACTCGTTGCCGTTTTGTGAAACCTTAAGAGGAAAGTTTAAATACGCTCCCTCAAAAGTATTCTCATCAGTTTTCTCCCAGCGAAAAGCCTGACCGCAGTCAAGAGTCTGCTCTAAATCAAGGTCGGATTCATAAAGCTTTATACCGCCGGCTATTACATCGTATTTCAAAACTTTCAAGTTTTACACCTACTTGCATTTTTTCTATAAATCTATTATACTTAATGTAACAGTTTTTTTCAATAATAAATTTAAGGAGAATTTCAATGAGAGAAAGTATCTTAACTATTCCTATTAGCGAGATTTTCGAGCCAAAAACCGATTGCCCAATATGCAGAATGAGGAATATGCTCGAACAGCGTACAGTTGAATACATAATGGGTGCGGCTATGATGGAGCCTGATGTAAGAATTGAAACAAACCGCTTGGGCTTTTGTAAAACTCATTTCGAGCAGATGCAGGGTCAGAAAAATCGCTTGTCCTTAGCGCTCATGCTTCAGACTCATCTTCAGACTTTAGACCGTGATATTCTCTCAAAGAACGGACTTTTTGAATCAAAGAACACAAAGCGCAAGCGCCTTTGCGATGTAAACAGCGATTGCTTTGTATGCTCAAAGGTTGAATGGGGTATGCAGCGCCTGATGGTTACATTCTTTGAAATGTATTCAAAGTCAGAAGAGTTCAGAACGCTTTTCAAAGAGCAGGAAATGCTCTGTATGCCGCATTATGAGCTCTTGTTATCACTCGCACCTGAAAAGTGTGACAAGAGAGAGCTCAAAGGATTTGAAACAGCCTGCAAGGAGCTTGTAAAAAAGTATGCGGAGATTTTGATAGCCGATGTATCAAAGTATTGCAGTATGTATGATTACCGCAACTCAGGCGCAAATGCCGATTGGGGCAACTCAAAGGATTCTATTGAACGTTCAATCAGATTCTTAACCTCAAGATAAGGTTTCATTTTTTAATATCAAAAATTTTGGCTCAGAGAAAAACAAATTCGTTTTTCTCTGAGCCTTTGTTTTCTAATTCATAATTGGCGATTTTTCATGTAACGCACGTCAAATATACATTTTTAAATGAATATTTTTCTCAAAAGGCGTAAAATCAAGGGTTTTTGAGTGAATAAAAAATCAATTCAATTTAGTTGCAAAATGTTCACAAAAACATAATGATTTAACCTCTGAAATATGCGTGGTAATCAAAAAATATGATTTTTTGTAAAATCCACTCAAGTTTTCAACAAATCTGTAAAAGTGTGAAAAATCGCAGTTTTCAAAGTTTTCAACCGAGTTTTCAACAATCAAACCACGTAGTTATTAAAGTTTTCAACATACTTTTCAACACAAAACTGTTTAAAAGTACCCTTCATGATGTATACCGATTGTAAAATGGGTAATAATGGAAATATACAAAATCATCTGCCAAAAAATGGAGGAAATCAAATGGTCAAGGGCGTAAATCGCAGAATTGTTGAAATTAAAAATACAAATAGTGAATATTTTGAAAAGTGTATATTATATGTTCGTGAAGATATGAAAAGTATGCCTTTTGATTTTTTAACCTCTCAGGCATATACATTTACCGCAGATTTATATACCGATAAACTGCAGATTTTCGCCAAAAACGGCGTTCTGGGAAAAATTATAGGTATCGGAGTTTTTGTATTTTCACTTATTGAGCTTTTTATAATAATATTTTTGCTTTTAAGCTAATAGTTTCATATTTTTATATAACGTGTAGAATCAACTGTGAAATATTTGCCACAGCAGCGCATAGAGTAAAGCCTAAAACAGTTGGCAGTAAAACAGAAATCACTGTCCATTTTATGCTCTTTGTTTCTTTGTATATTGTCAGGGTCGTTGTAGAGCAGGGGAAATGGAAAAGGCAGAACAAAAGTGTGCAGACAGCTGTTATTGTGCTCCAGCCATTATCTGCAAGTAACTGCTTTAGTGATGTAATATCTGCTACCTCATTTAATAATCCTGATCCTGTGTATATCATAAGCGCTATAGGCATCACAATCTCATTTGCGGGAAACCCGAGAATAAACGCTAAGAGCATCACTCCGTCAAGCCCCATGAAATGGCCAATAGGTTCAAGCATATCTGATATCATTTTAATTATTGACACTCCGCCGATATTTACATTCCCAAGTATCCATATTATTGCCCCTGCTGGTGCTGCAACTGCAACTGCCCTTGCTAAAACGAATAATGTTCTGTCAAAAACCGAACGTATCAGAGTTTTTACAAGCTGCGGTCTTCTGTATGGTGGCAGTTCAAGCGTAAACGTTGATTCTTCGCCCTTTAGTAAGGTTTTTGATAGTAGCTTTGTAATTATAACAGATGTATAAATCGATACAAATAATACAGATAGTAAAATTATTGTCGGCACAATTTTGCCTGAATTTGCTCCAAAACATAAAAACATAGTAATGATTGTGATAAGAGTTGGAAATCTGCCGTTACAAGGTACGAGCGAATTTGTGATTATTGCAATCAGCTTTTCACGCTCCGTGCTGATAATCCTGCAGCCCGTAACAGCGCAGGCGTTACAGCCAAATCCCATACACATCGTCAGCGCCTGTCTGCCGCTTGTACCTGCCTTGCAGAATATTCTGTCGGTGTTGAATGCTATTCTTGGCAGCAGTCCGAAATCCTCAAGCAGAGTGAAAAGCGGAAAGAATATTGCCATCGGTGGCAGCATGACAGCTGTGACCCAGCTGACAGTTTTAAAAACTCCCTTTACAAATAGTCCTTCTACCCACAGCGGAAGGTCGCTTGCAAGCAAAGCTTTACTGAGCAGATTTTCAATTTTTAAAAACGCTCCCGATAACCATTGCGAAGGATAATTTGCTCCCGTTATCGTTATCCACAGAATTACTCCCAGCATGATAAGCATTATCGGTATGCCTGTGAGCTTTGATGTAAGCAGTCTGTCTAATATTTCATCCTTTTTTGAAAAACCGCTGTATTTTTCTTTTACACAAATGCCGAATATCCGTGATGCGTGATAAAGAATGCTCTGCTGTATGTTATCAGCGGTCTTGTCATCGGCACACTTTCTTATACTTTTTATAATCTCATAGTTTTTGCCTGTAAGTATATCCGTATTATTCCTGACGCTGTCTATAAAGCTCTCGTCGCCATCAAAAAGCTTCACAGAAAACCATCGCTTGTCAAATGGTATATCAGAAAGCGCACTTTCTGACAAATCTATCAGCTTTTCTTCATCTTTGTGCATTGCAAACTTCGGAATATACTGTTTTTTATTTTCATTACATACATTATAAATAGTATAACAAAGCTCCAAAAGTCCCTTTTTACTCCTTGCGGCTGTCGGTATGCAGGGGATGCCAAGCTGCAGGCTAAGCTCATCAAAATCTATCTCAATTCCTTTTTTCTTTGCCTCGTCAATCAAATTTACGCAAAGCACAGCTTTTCTCTTTGTCATAAGAAACTGTATAATCAGATTAAGGCTCTTTTCGAGAGCGCAGGCGTCTGCAACTAAAACGCATACGTCATACTTTTCAAAGCAAAGATAATCTCTTGCAATCCGCTCTTCTTCAGAACTACTCATAAGCGAATATGTGCCCGGTATATCAATTATCTCAAACTCAGCGTCATTATATATAAAGCTGCCCTTTGCGGTTTCAACGGTTTTACCCGTCCAGTTACCCGTATGCTGTTTAAGTCCTGTAAGCTGATTGAAAACGGTCGACTTGCCGACATTAGGGTTACCCGCCAGAGCAACAGTAAAATGCTTTTTGATGTTTATTTCACTCATAATCTCCTCCGTTGTAAATCAGAATTCTATCTGTATCGCATTTTCGAAGAGCAATCAGGCTTCCTCTTACTAAAAAAGCGGTAGGCTCTTTACCTAAAGCGCGCCTTACCGCTTTGATTTCTGCATTTTTTATAATCCCTAAATCCATAAATCTACGCCTTTTTAACCCCTCTAACTGTATATCAAAAATCTTTGCGCTTTTATTACATTCAAGACTACTCAGAGTAGTAATACTCGTATTATTCATAAATAACCTCTCACAAAATAATCTATAAGTAATATATGCCTATATTCTTTCTGTTGCTAAAAGCATAAAAAACAAAAAGCAGCCTGCTGTAAAGCAGACTGCTCTGATTTTTATGAAATTAAATAATTAAACCACCGTTTACCTTCAAAACTTCTCCCGTAATAAATGAAGCTTTGTCGGAAGCCAAAAATAAAACTGCCTGAGCTATATCCTCAGGTTCGCCCATTCTGCCAAGCGGCGTTTCATCAACAACCGCCTGAAGATCCTCACCGGTGAGCGTTGAATTCATATCAGATCTGATAAGACCTGGGGTAATACAGTTTACCCTGATACCTGAAGGGGATATCTCTTTTGCCAGAGCCTTTGTAAAACCGATAAGCCCCGCCTTTGCAGTAGAGTAAATAACCTCGCATGAAGCGCCAACCTCGCCCCACATTGAAGAAATGTTAATAACCACTCCGTTTTTTTGCTCAAGCATACGCTTTACAACGGGGCGGGTAATTAACAGAGCTGATTTTAAGTTAATATCAATTACTCTTGAAATTTCATCAGCACTGAAGTTATCAAATAACCCGAAGCTTGCAACGCCTGCGCAATTTATCAGAAGATCGATTTTTGTATATATATTATAAATAGTATACCCAAGCTTATCTGTCGCCTCGGAATCCGAGAAATCACATTGAAAAAGCTCACATTTTGCACCATAGCTTTCGATTTCCTGCATAACAGCCCTGGCGCTCTGCTCAGATTTATTATAAATGCCGACTATAACATAACCCTCTTTTGCCAGAGCTTTAGCGATACTGCCGCCTATAGCGCCGCTAATACCTGTACATATTGCAGTTTTAGACAATTTTGTTCACTTCCTCTAAAAAATCGTTATATGCATTAAAATGCATTTTACTAAATATAGTATATCATAATTAATCTTTGAGTACAATAGTAAATAAAAATTCATAATTTCAGGCAAAAAATCACTTAAACGTTTGAAACGAAGAAAAGTGGGCAATTTTCATATTTTTAAACCTTGATTTTTAAGCCAAATTTTAAGTTAAAGCCAATTAAATTTAGCTAATTGTGCAATTTGTATAAATTTAAAAAGCTATATCGAAAAATCTGTATACTTTTTAAATAAAACGCTTGTAATCGTTTTACCATAAAACTATTCATAATCTGTTAAAAATGAGCCTTTTTCGCAGAAAAAGAGTAAATGGTTTTCGTTGAAAAAAGTTATATTATGTATATAATGTGAACGATTGGTTACATTAAGAGTTTGGGCATTAGTCAAATAAGTAAAAATCGGCATACAAAAACTGTGCAACTCTACCATATTTTCTTGAAACGCAAACTTTTTTCGCAAAAATGCTTGAAATCAGAACCGATTTATTGTATATTTTAGTTACGGAAACGTTTGAAATTTATCGAAAGGCGGAAACATCTTGGTTTCATTAAAAGATATTTCCGTTCGCTGTGGCGTATCGGTTGCAACAGTAAGTAAAGCGCTTAATAATCATAAGGATGTAAGCGATATTACTAAGGAAACAATTCACAAGGTTGCCAAAGAGATGGGTTACTTCCCGAACTCTCAGGCGAGAGCCTTGAAAACCAACCGAACAAATAATCTCGGGGTAATGTTTCTCGATGCTGCTGAAAGCGGTCTGACTCACGAGTTCTTTGCTAGACTCTTAAACTGCTTTAAAACTGAGGCTGAAAACAGCGGTTACGATATAACCTTCATTAACCGTGATGTCGGCGGACGTAAGATGACTACTTATGAGCATTGCAAATACCGCAATGTTGACGGCGTTTTAATTGCATGTACTGATTTCCGTGATCCTGATGTTTACGAAATCATAAACGGCGATATACCTGTTGTTACTATTGACCATATCTTTGATGGCAGAACAGCGGTTTTATCAGATAACAGAGCTGGTATCGCAGCGCTTGTAAATCACGTTTATGAAAAAGGTCACAGAAAGATTGCATATATTCAGGGCAATAAATCATCTGTTGCTGAAAACAGACTTGCAGGTTTTATCAAAACCATGATGGATTTAGGCCTTGAGGTTGATAATGACTATTTAAAGAATGGTGATTATCACAATCCGGATTTGACAGCCAAGCTCACAAGAGAGCTTTTAGAGCTGCCTGACCCACCAACCTGTATCTTTATGCCTGATGACTATTCAGCAATCGGCGGGTTGAATGAAATCAAAAAGATGGGTCTTTCAGTTCCTGATGATGTATCGGTAGTAGGATACGATGGTATTCCGATAGCTCAGCTATTAGTACCAAAGATCACAACCTACCGTCAGGATACAGCAAAAATCGGTAAGGCTGCTGCAAAACAGCTTATCGGTATGATCGAAAAACCTTCTCTTACATTCCATGAGGTAATCTACATACCGGGTGAGATAATCGAAGGCGAATCGGTCAAAAAGCTTTAATTTCGGATAAAACCCGATGAAGGGTTTATCATATATCATTGTTAAGAGCATTATTTTAGTATATAATGCATTTTTTAAGGAGGAATATTACAATGAGAAACACAAAGAGATTATTGGCTCTCGTTATGGCTCTTGCTATGACAGGTTCAATGCTCGCTGCTTGTGGCGATGACGAATCATCAACAGCTGCTGGTGGCAACAACACAGGTGACACAACAACAAAGGCTCCAGTATCAACAGACGCTGCTGACGAAGCTGACAAGGCTGCTGGTACAGGTATCACACTTTCTGACACAGAAGGTAAGGTATTTAACATCTACGCTTGGAACGAAGAATTCAAGGGCTTCTTTGAAAAGTACTACAAGGTTCCAGAAGGCGTAACAGTTAACTGGATCATCAACCCATCAGACGATGGTGTTTACCAGGAAAAGCTTGACGAAGCTCTCTTAGCTCAGTCAGGTGCTGCAGCTGATGACAAGATCGATATGTTCCTTGCTGAAGCTGACTACATCGCTAAGTATGTAAGCACAGACTACACACTTGACGTTTCAACAATCGGCGTTAAGCAGCTCGATACAATGTATGAATACACAATCCAGGCTTGTACAGACTCAAGAAACGGCCAGGTTAAGGGTGTATCATTCCAGTGCTGCCCATCAGCTCTTATCTACAGACGTTCAATCGCTGAAGACGTTCTCGGTACATCAGAACCTGCTGAAGTTCAGGCTCTCCTCGACAGCTGGGAAAAGTTCGACGCTGTAGCTGCTGATGCTAAGGCTAAGGGCTACTACATGACAGCTGCTTACACAGAAACATACAGAATCTTCTCAAACAACATGTCAGCTCCATGGGTAGACGCTGATAAGAACCTTGTAATTGACGATTCAATCAAGACATGGGCAGCTCAGGCTGACAAGTATCTTGACAGCGAATACACATTAGCATCAGGCGTATGGGGCGACGAAAAGAACGCTCAGATGTTCGCTGATGGTAAGACAATGTGCTTCTTCGGTCCAGCTTGGTACTTCAACTTCTGTATGGGTAACGCTATGGACCCAGAAAAGGGTTGTTCAGGCGACTGGGCTATCACAGAAGGCCCACAGGCTCACTTCTGGGGTGGTACATGGCTCCTCGCAGCTACAGGCACAGATAACCCAGAAATGGTAGCAGACATCATGGCTGCATTCACAGCTAACGAAGATATCTGTTCAAACCTCATCAAGAATGAAGCTCAGTTCACAAACAACACAACAGTTAACGCTGCATTTGCTCAGGACCCAGAATACGGTAACGCATTCCTCGGCGGCCAGAACGACGTAGCAGTATTCGTTGACCTTGCTAAGAACATTTCATTCAAGAACACAACTCAGTACGACCAGCTCCTTAACGAAAAGTATCCAGAATACATGCTCGACTACTTCCTCGGTAACGTTGACGAAGCTACTGCTTACCAGAACTTCTATGACTACGTAACTGACAAGTACCCAGCAATCGTTACTCCATAATAGTTACTAGAGTTAACTTTTATACTTAAAACTTATGAGAGGCGGGCAAATTCTTGTCTCGCCTCTCTTTTTATTAAGTAAAATGGAGGGGTAAGAAAAAATGGGTAACAAACCAGTACGTCACAAGTCAGTTAGCTATGCTAAATGGGGCTATTTCTTTATCGCACCATTTTTTATAGTATTTGTTCTTTGTCAGTTGGTTCCTCTGTTTAATACTTTCTACAACTCATTGTTTGAGTACTTTACAGATGGATTGACTCAGATCGGTCCAAAGTATATTGGCCTCGATAACTACAAAACAATTTTTACACCTGCTAACGGTGAAATCAGAATTCTGACATACACCAAGAATACTATGGTTATGTGGTTGCTTGGTGCTATTCCTCAGCTTTTATTTGCCCTTTTACTTGCGCTTATCTTTACAGCTACAAGAATTAAGGTAAGAGGTCAGACATTCTTTAAGACTGTAATTTACATGCCTAACCTTATCATGGCTTCAGCGTTCTCAATGCTGTTCTTTACCCTTTTCTCAAATGTTGGTCCTGTTAACCAGATCATCACAGAATTGGGCGGTCAGGTATTCGACTTCTTCCATAATCCATGGTCTGAAAGAGGTATCGTTGCATTTATCAACTTCCTTATGTGGTTTGGTAATACAACTATCCTTCTCATGGCTGGTATTATGGGTATTGATGCATCTCTCTTCGAGGCTGCAGCGATCGACGGTGCTAACTCAAATCAGGTGTTCTTCAGAGTAACACTTCCTTTGCTTTCACCAATTCTCGTTTACGTAATCATCACATCACTCATCGGTGGTTTACAGATGTACGACGTACCACAGATTCTCTCTGCTGGTAAGGGTGGTACTGATGGTTGCACAATGACACTTATGATGTACCTCAACAGACTTATCAGTACTTCTAAGAACTATGGTCTCGGTGGTGCAGTATCTGCAATCATCTTTGTTATTACAGGTATTCTTAGTGTTATTGTATTCTTCATTACAGCAAACCCTGGAAAGAAAGGAGGCAAGTAAGCTATGGCAAGAAATTTCGATATTGCCGGTGCTAAAAGCTCCGTTGGCGCAGATAGAGCAAAAACGGTTATTGCATACGTATTTTTAATATTCGTTGCAATCCTCTCGCTCTTTCCATTCTATATGCTGATTATCAACGCAACAAGAAGTAACGCTCAGTTACAGGCTGGTTTTGCGGTTCTCCCAAGAGGTTATTTCCTCAAGAACTTAAAGACTGCATGGAATGATACTGCATTGTTCTCAATTCCTAGAGGTCTTATCAACAGCTTATTTGTTGCTGCAACAAGCTCAATCTTAACAACATACTTCTCAGCTATGACTGCGTATGGTATTCATGTTTACCACTTCAGAGGCAGAAAGTTCTTATTCACTTTCATCCTCGTAATCATGATGATTCCTACACAGGTTTCAGCTGCAGGTTTCGTTCAGATTGTAAGATCTATTGGTCTTAACAATACATATTGGCCACTGGTTGTACCAGCTGTCGCTGCTCCTGCAGTATTCTTCTACATGAAGCAATACATTGAAAGCGCTATTCCGCTTGAAATTATTGAAGCTGCCAGAGTTGACGGTGCTAACGAATTCTACACATTTAACGCTATTGCAATCCCTATGTTTAAGCCTGCAATCGCTGTTCAGATGATCTTCTCATTCGTTGGTTCATGGAACAACTTCTTTACACCAGCTCTTATTCTTGACTCTTCAGATAAGTGGACACTTCCTATCATGATGTCAATTCTCCGTTCAAAGATCAACTCACAGAACGGTGACCTTGGTGAAGTTTACATGATGATTCTTTTGTCAATCGTTCCTGTAATTATTGTTTACTTGTTCTTATCTAAGTTTATCGTTAAGAATATTGCTCTTGGTGCTGTTAAGGGTTAATATCCTATTGATAAAAAACAAAAACCGATCGCTTATGCGGTCGGTTTTTTATTTTTACCATTTTTTACTTTTTATTAGCGTCTACCTCTTCTTTTGCAAGAACTACATTTTCATCATACTTATTGTATACTCTGCCGTTTTTGGCAGTATAATTGTCGGTTATCGTATAAGTCTGATAAACGGGTGAAATATCGCCCTGCTTGTGAGGTTTATATATTTTCGATATTTCTCTTTTATTTACCTTTGCCATACAAATTCTCCTTAAAGATAGGTCTTGAGCCTGTTCATATAAGCTTCTTCTGCCTTGAGCATTTTCATAGCGTTATCAATACATGATTTATCAGCGCCCTTTGCGTGATTAAGCTCCTTATTGAGTGCTAAAACGCCCATATTAGTCCCCTTTATCATCATATCTGCAAGGTGAGATGGCTTATCTGAAATTTTCATATTCATCTTTATTTTGCTGCCCATCATCATTTTTGTAGAGGTTGAAAGGCGTGGCTCCTTTATCCCTCTGCGATGAAGTTCCAAAAAACTGTCCTTAGCAAAATTCTTGTAGTTATCCCTTTGCTCATAAAGCTCCTTTTTGAAGTTTTCATCGTCACATCTCTCTAAAACCTTATTTATAGCAAAAAGACCTGCAGTTGAGTTTTCAAACATACAGCATAGTAAATCCTGATTTTTATTCTTGTTACTCATAGTTTTTCTCCTTGTTTATTTAGGTAGTATTATTATCTGAGTTTTTAAAACATATATTCTATGTAAAATCAGTAATTTTAAGTATCAATTAAATGTCGTTGTTTTTTCTCAGAAAGTGTGGTAAAATAATATAAGTAGAAATTTTATAGGTGGTAAATTATGTTACAAAAAGAAAAAAGAAAAATTTTGCTTATGGCGCTGGCATACTGGTTTTTGGCAGAATTCTGCTCTTTGATGGTATGTGTGTGCTTAATGTTTACTCAGGCTATGGGTGTGCTTGCGAATATCATTTTCGGAACTTGTGCGTTTTTGGTTTTAGTTTTATTGTTTGTAGACTTTTCTCTCAAAAAGGGTACACATTTGAGAAAAACCATCAACTCGCTTCAACAGCCCGAGCTTTTTGAAAAGAACAAGAACTTTGGCATAATTATCGGTCTTGTGGGCACAATCCCTTGTTACATAACGGGCTTTGTAAATCTCTTGTCCCGCCTTGGCGTTATTGGCAATTTCCAGCCGTTCTACAAGCTGTTAAACCTCTATTTTATGCCATACTATGACCTTGTTGCTCACAGCGCTGATATTATGGATATGTCATATCTGGGCTTTATCTTTATTTTCCTTATGCCTTTATCAGTGCCAATAGCAAGTCAGATTGCTTACAGAATAGGCTACAATAATATCGACCTTGTAGATAATATCGTTTATAAGAAATAGTTTGTCATAACTTGTATTACTCTTTCATAAGCTATTAAAAAAGCTATTGGAGGGTAATATTTTGGCAGGCAAAAGATTTTCAAATATAAAAAGGGCAGTAGATACTATAGGTAAGGGCAGAATATGGCTTTTAGCGGTTATAGTAGCAGGCTATATGATCGTATATTTTACTGCGCATAACTCGCCTATATACATACCAACCGTTGCATATCCCGATGAAATCGACGATGTGGTAATTGTTCTGGATGCAGGGCATGGCGGCGCAGACGGTGGCTGTGTAAGCGTAAACGGTGTGCCCGAAAAGGGAATAAATCTTGAAATTTTACTGCGTGTAAAAGCGCTTTGCGAGTCAGCGGGGTATCAGGTAGTAACAACAAGAGAAAGCGACGTTTCTATTCACGATAAGGGCGTTGAAGGGCTTCGTGCGCAAAAAGAATCTGATATGGAAAACCGCCTTGAGATTATGAATTTATATGAAAATGCGGTCGTGGTATCAATTCATCAGAATCAGTTTACTGACCCAAAATACAGCGGAGCGCAGATGTTTTATACCGCTACAAATCCTGACAGCCAGCGCTTAGCGCAGATTATGCAGGAAAAGTTTGTATCAAATCTTCAGCCTGAAAACAAGCGTGAAATAAAGCTTTCGGGTAAGGAGCTGTATCTTATCTATTTTACAAAAGCACCTTCTGTAATGGTTGAATGTGGATTTCTTTCAAATCCAGAAGAGGCCTCAAAGCTTGAAAGCGAGCAGTATCAGTCAGAGGTAGCGTTTACTATCTTTTCGGGAATTGTGGAGTTTTTAGAAGAAAATAAAGGGGAATGAAAATGGCAGGGAAGTTAAAAAGTATCTACGTCTGTAATAACTGCGGCTTTGAAAGCCCTAAGTGGAACGGCAAATGCCCGTCCTGCAACGAATGGAATACCTTTGAAGAGGCAATAACAGAAATCAAGGCACCTGCTGCAAAGTCGGGCGGCGTATCAAAGCTTATGGATGTAAGCGATAAGATTTTAAAGCTTGAAAACATAAACTCAGATTATGATGAGGTCAGATACGATACAGGTATAAATGAGCTCAACCGTGTTTTAGGCGGCGGTCTTGTAAAGGGCTCGCTGGTGCTTTTGGGCGGTGAGCCTGGTATCGGTAAATCAACCCTTCTTTTGCAGATATGCGAGTTTTTAGGCAAGGGCAATACAATTTTATACATATCGGGTGAAGAATCTGTAAGGCAGATAAAGCTCCGCGCTGACAGACTCGGCGTTAAGAGTGACAACCTTTATATCTTAGCGCAGACAAACGCTGAAATAATCTGCGATACCATTGTAAAGGAAAAGCCTGATATAGTTATTATCGACTCGATTCAGACTATGTTTATCTCAGGCGTTTCATCATCTCACGGCAGTATTACTCAGGTAAGAGAATGTACAAATCTCTTTATGCGTACTGCGAAGTCTGAAGAAATACCTATGTTTATCATCGGTCACGTTAATAAGGATGGCGCTATTGCAGGCCCTAAGGTAATGGAGCATATTGTTGACGCTGTACTTTATTTTGAAGGTCAGAGAAACTTGTCCTACAGAATATTAAGAGCGGTTAAAAACAGATTTGGTTCAACAAATGAAATAGGCGTTTTTGAAATGCTCTCTGATGGTTTAAAAGAGGTCGAAAACCCGTCACTGATGCTTTTGTCAGGCAGACCGGTCGGAGTATCGGGTAGCTGTGTAGCCTGCGTTATGGAAGGATCAAGACCGATTTTAGCCGAGGTTCAGGCACTTGTTACAAAATCGGGCTTTGCAACGCCGAGAAGAACTGCAACAGGCTTTGATTATAACAGAATGTCGCTCATAATCGCAGTTTTAGAAAAGCGAATGGGTATGTATTTTTCAACGCTTGATGTGTTTTTAAATGTTGTAGGCGGCTTCAGAATTGATGAAACAGCGGCTGATTTATCAATAGCGCTTTCTTTGTATTCAGGACTATTTGATATTCCTATAAATGAAAAGCTCATAGCGTTTGGCGAAATAGGTCTTGGCGGTGAGATAAGAAGTATTTCCTTCTGCGAGCAGAGAATATCAGAGGCTCAGAGGCTTGGCTTTGAAAAATGTATCATTCCAAAGAGCAGTTTAAAAGGTATTGATATATCAAAATATTCAATCGAAATTTTGGGCGTTTCAAATTTAAAGCAGGCATTTGATATTGTAAAAAACGGATAATTTTTAAGAGCTGTCATTTATGACAGCTCTTTTTTATGTCATTAAATTTTTCATTTGCATATACTGTAATAAAAACAAGCGAGGTATTAAGTATGAAGATGATTTTTTCATTAAGCTCAATTACCTACGCCAACAAAGCGAAAAAGGCGCTGAATGAGCGTGGTATATATTGTGAAGTAATAAAAACGCCTAAGAATTTTTCGTCAGGCTGTGGTTACAGTATAAAGGTTATGGATAACCCTGATATGATTATAGAGATATTGCGTGAAAACAATATTTTATACAAGGATTACCTTGTGACAGAAAAGTAGGTGGTATAATGTGAATGAAAATTTTCTGCCTGCGAATTTTGATAACTCTGCAACTACCTTTCCAAAGCCTCGGTCTGTCATAACCGCCTGCAATCAGGCGCTATCGCTGTATGGCGGCAACCCCGGCAGGAGCGGACATAATCTATCGATAAAAACTGCTCAGAAGGTTTATGAGGCAAGAGAGAGTATAGCCTCGTTTTTTGGCGCAACTCCCGAAAACGTAGTTTTTACCCTTAACTGTACACATGCTCTTAATATGGCGATAAAGGGCATTATGATGAGTGGGGGACACGTTATTTTTTCATCGCTGGAGCACAACTCAGTAGCGCGCGTCTGCTATGCATTAGGACGCTATGGCTGTAGGTTTTCTATCTTTGATGTTGATGAAAATGATGATGTGACCTTGCAGAATTTAAAATCGCTCATTACTGATGAAACAAAATGTATCGTATCAACGATCGCCTCAAACGTGACGGGGCAGATTCTGCCATATAAAAGGATAGCAAGACTGTGTAGTGATAAAAACATCTGCTTTATTGCCGATGCTTCTCAGGCGGCAGGGATACTGCCGATAAGACTTTCTGAAGGCATAAACATTCTGTGTACTGCAGGTCATAAAGGGCTTTACGGCCCGACGGGTACGGGGCTTATGATAACAGACGGGAAATTTGTGCTTGATACTCTTTTAGAGGGCGGTACGGGGGCTACATCCGAAGAAATGCTGCAGACCCCATTTCTGCCCGAGCGATTTGAAAGCGGAACGCTCAATACAGTTGGCATAATGGGCTTAAAAGCAGGCGTTGAGTTTGTAAAGAGCAAGGGGCTTATGAATATATACCGCCATGAGCAAGGCCTTTGCAATATGCTCTTGTCTGAGCTTTCAAAAGAGCCTTCGGTCATTATCTACAGAAACCCTGATGCTATGTATCTGCCGATAGTAGCCTTCAATGTTAAAAACAAAGCCTCGGCTGATGTAGCGCAGTATCTTTCAGATAACGGCTTGTACCTCAGGAGCGGCTTGCACTGTGCGTCTGTAGCACACAGATTCAACGGTACAATAAGGGGCGGTACTCTGCGGTTTTCGCCCTCTGTTTTCAATAACACTATGCAGGTGAAAATCCTTATAAAAACTTTGAAAAAATATCTGAAAAATGCAATTTAGCTATTGTATTTTTTCAGATTTGTGTTAAAATTATTATGTAGGACTATTTCTTGAAAAAGTTCTGCCCTCAAGAATTTGGGGTAGGGCTTTTTTGTGTTTGATTATTTATGACAGGAAGTGGAGTATGAGATACATTCTTGATATCTGGAATCAGATTTTAAGCGTTGTTCAGACAATCTCTATAATAGATATAATTGATATGCTGCTTTTGTCATTTCTGTTATACAAAGGCATCAAGCTTGTGCGTGAAACAAGAGCGCAGCAGCTTGTTAAGGGTATCATTTTAATATGCGTAGGTTATTTTGTAGTTTCGCTGTTAAAGCTCAAGACAATGAGCTTTTTACTCGATAACTTCTTCCAGTGGGGTATTATTGCGCTGGTTATTCTTTTCCAGCCGGAGCTTCGAAGAATTCTTGACAAAATGGGCAGAACAAAGGTTTCTTCAAGATTCAGCTTTTTCAATCAGAATGATTCTGCAGAAGCTGATGCAGAGGGCTGGAATACTGCAATTGAAGCAGTATGTGAAGCATCTCAGCAGCTTTCAGCTACCTGTACAGGCGCATTGATCGTTATCGAGCGTCAGACAAGGCTTGGTGAGCAGATCGATACGGGTACGATACTAAACTGTACTCCTTCTCCTGAGGTTTTTGGCAATATCTTCTTTCCTAATACTCCTTTGCATGACGGCGCAGTTATTATGCGTAATGCAAAGATTCTGGCAGCAGGCTGTTTTCTGCCAAAGCCACAGAAGGAAGAGCTTATCAATAAGCAGCTCGGCTCTCGTCACAGAGCGGCTATCGGTATGAGTGAAAACTCTGATGCTATTGTTATTGCAGTATCTGAAGAAACAGGTACAATTTCAGTTGCAGAGGATGGCGAGCTTACAAGAGGCTTTACAAAGGATAGCCTCAGAAAGCTTTTAAAAGCAAGGCTTATTCCTGAAAAGCCAGCCGATGAAGGTAAGGATAAATCGATAGGGCGGGTGATTTCAAAATGGAAAAAGTAAAAAACAAAAAGCCCGTCAGCCGTGATTTCCTTTTAAAAATCAACTCTGTTTTACTTGCAGTTGTTATCTGGTTTACTCTTGCTATTACAATGTATCCTACTATCGAAAAGACTATCGATGATATAAAGGTGAAAATCGATCTTGAAGGCAGCTATGCTCAGTCGCAGGGATTATCTCCTATCGATTATGAAGAAATTGAAATTGAAGCTAAAATCTCAGGTATGCGTTACGAAATAGGTAACTTCAGCGAACAGGATTTAGTAGCTTTAGTCGATATTTCAACTGTCCGTGATGCAGGCGTTTATGAGCTGCCTATAAAGATTACAGCAAAGGATAATACAGATTTAGAGGTTAAATCTGTTTCTCAGGATACGGTCAAGGTAAGGTTTGACTACATTAAAACTCAGACCTTTACCCTTGAGGCTTCGGCGCCTAACGTTTCAGCGGCAAACGGCTATATGATCGATGAGATAACAGTAAGTCCTGAAACAATTACCATTACAGCGCCTCTTGAGGATATAAACAGAATTACTAAGGTTGTTGCGCGTTCTAATTCGACAAACGTTCTGACACAGTCTACATCTATCGCAAACGCTCAGATCATTTTGTATGACGGCTCAACAGTTCTTGATAATTTCAACTATGAGTTCAACAGAACAAGCTTTAATATTGAGGCAAAGGTTTACTCAAAGAAAACAGTACCTCTGTATTTTGACTATGTAGAAATTCCTGCTGGTTTTGATACAACAACGCTTGAGTATATGCTTTCAGATGAGAGCATTACGATTGCAGCCCCTACATCTCTTGATAAAATAGACAGCTGGCATTTAGGCTATGTTGCTATCAAGGATATCAAGCCCGGCGAGGATATCGAGTTTGAAATCGACCTGCCTAGTGAGTATGTAAACATCTCAAAAACCGATAAGGTTACATTGTCGTTTGACTCATCAAAGTGGGCAACAAAAACTATCGGTATTACTAAATCGCAGATGTTTGTGATAAACGGTCCGTCAAAATTCTCATATGAGATCCAGACGGGCGGAATATCCCATATTACAGTTGTAGGTCCTGCTGATGTGCTTGATACTCTGACGGTAAACGACTTTATCGGTGAGGTAAACTTAAATGGAGTAGGCGTATCAGAGGGCGTTGAGAGCTATGATATGACTATCTACTCTCCTGATAATGATAACGTATGGTGCGTGGGTGAATATACCTGTGCAATTTTAGCTACCGATATTACAAAGGTTGATGAACCTGAGATTGACGGTAAAGAAGAATAATTAAAATATAAAACAGCAGTCGCAAAATGGTGACTGCTGTTTTTATGAAAAAGGTGAGATAATGCCGATTATAATTTCACAGATAAAGCTTGGAATAAAAGCGTCAGCAGATGACGCAATTAAAAAGGCAAGGCAGATTGTCGGTAAAAATGCGCAGTACAGCATTTATAAAATATCGCTTGATGCAAGAAAGCAAAACGATATAAAATACGTTTACTCAGTTTTCTGCGACCTTGAGGATGAAGCCTTTGAAAAAAAGCTCTGTCAGAAAAATCAGAATATTTCATATATTGAGCCTGTTGCTTTAAATCCTGTAATTTCAAATAAAAAGCGTGATAATAACAGACGTATCGTTATAGCAGGCTTTGGCCCTGCGGGTATGTTTTCAGCGCTGATACTTGCAGAATACGGCTACTGTCCTATAGTTTTAGAGCGTGGCGATTGTGTTGAAAACAGAGTAAAAAGGGTAGCTGATTTCTGGGGTGGCGGCTCACTTGATACTGAGTCAAACGTTCAGTTCGGCGAGGGCGGTGCCGGTACATTTTCTGATGGCAAGCTCACGACCCGTATTAAAGACCCTCTTTGCAGATATGTTTTAGAGCGCTTTTGTGAGTTTGGTGCACCAAGCGAAATCATGACAAAGGCAAAGCCGCATATCGGTACTGACAAGTTAAGAGAGATAGTTAAAAATATAAGAGAGCGCATAATTTCTCTTGGCGGCGAAGTTAGATTTTTGACAAAGCTTGATAATATTGAAATTTCAGATGGCGAGATTATAAGCTCGTTTGCCAATGGTGAAAAGATTGATACAGAAGCTCTCATTTTATCTATCGGTCACAGCGCGCGTGACACATTTGAGATGCTTTTAAAATCGGGCATATTCATAGAGCCTAAGCCGTTTTCGGTAGGCTTTAGAATTGAGCATAGTCAGTATGACGTAAACCGTTCTTTGTATGGTAAGCTTGCTGACAATACCGTTGATAAAGGCGGGGTATTGCCTATAGGCGAATATCAGCTTTCATATCGTGAAAAGAGTGGCAGGGCTGCATATACCTTCTGTATGTGTCCCGGTGGCTATGTAGTGCCATCATCGAGTGAAGAAGAGAGCGTTGTTACAAATGGTATGTCTGAGTTTGCAAGAAATTCAGAGAATGCAAATGCCGCAGTTGTAGCCTCAGTTTCGCCTGATGATTTTGGCAAAAATCCGCTTGACGGCGTTATGTTTGCAAGGCAGATCGAAAGAAAAGCCTTTGAGCTTTCAGGTAAAAGCTATAAAGCCCCTGCTTGTAATGTAGGTGACTTTTTAGAGGATAAAACCCCGATTGCTATTGATACATCGAGTGTAACTCCGAGCTATGCAATAGGTGTTGAGCCTTGCAGATTAAGCGAGCTTTACCCTAAGGCAGTAACCGATATGTTAAAGACCGGTCTTTTAAAGTTTTCATCTCAGATGAAATGCTTCGGCGATAAAAGCGCAGTTTTAACAGCGCCTGAAACGAGAACCTCATCCCCCGTCAGAATTACAAGAGGAGAAGAGCTTTCTTCTGTAAGCGTTAAAAACCTCTACCCGTCAGGCGAGGGCGCAGGATATGCAGGCGGAATTATGAGTGCGGCGGTTGACGGCATCAGATGCGCTTTAAAGGTTATGGAAAATTATCCGCCATATAAATAAAGAATAAAAAGCAAAAAATAAACCGACCTCTTTTGAAGGCCGGTTTTCTTTTTTAGCAGCAACCGTTGTTATTGCAGCCACAATCGCAGCCACCGCCGTTTGTGTTGCAGCCATTACCATTACCGCAGCAGCAGAAGAGCAAAATCAAGATAATAATCCACCAGCAGTTACCAAATCCACAACCATTCATAAAAACAACTCCTTAATAATGTATTTTAAACTTTGAGCTTTCGCTCTTGGTTTATATTATAGTTTATGTAGCTTTTTAAAATGTGTTACAAGAAAAACGGGTAAGTTTTAAAAGGAGGGTGCATAAAATTAAATGTAAATAAAAACTGATTAACAAAGCTTTAGCTGTCAAAAATATCTTTAAATCTAAACTGTATCGGAGGAGATATTTTGCAAAATCCTTTATCAGGCTTTGATGCTGAAAACTATACTAAAAAGTGCAGAGAAACTTTAAAATATGCGGTAAACTGTGTGGAAAACCTTGGGCACACCTATATCGGCAGTGAGCATATATTGCTTGGCATTTTAAAAGAGGGCACATCTACAGCGGCAATGATATTATCGCAGAATAAAGTAGATTACAAAAAAGCAGAAAGCGTTGTAGTATCAATAGTCGGCAAAGGTACACCTCTGAAAATTCATTCAGATGCGTTTACTCCATGCGCCAAAAGGATAATAAATGGTGCGTTCAAGCTGTCAGCGTCTTTGGGCTTTCGTCAGGCGGGAACAGAGCATATTCTGCTTTTGATGCTTCGTCAGTCGGGCTGTTCGGCCCTTCTGGTTTTAAAAGAGCTTGGCGTTGATTCAGCGGCAATATATAACTGCTGTTCAGCTGTAAACCGCTCTGAAAGCAAGGTGTATGCTGTAAAGCTTGCAAAACTTGAGCTTTACGCAAAGGAGCTTACAACAAAAAATCAGGTATCTCTTTTTGATCCTGTTATAGCAAGAGAAAAAGAAACGGGGCGCCTTGTTCAGATATTATCACGCAGAACCAAAAACAATCCTTGCCTTGTCGGTGAGGCAGGGGTTGGGAAAACCGCAATTGTAGAAGGGCTTGCAACAAAAATTGTAGAAAGAAAGGTACCGAAATCTCTCATTGATAAACGCATTTTTGCGCTCGATATATCGTCGCTTTTAGCTGGCGCAAAGTACAGAGGGGATTTTGAAGAACGATTAAAAAGCTGTGTTGATGAGGCGGTAGCCGCTGGTAATATAATACTTTTTATTGATGAAATTCATACCATTGTTGGTGCAGGAGCGGCAGAGGGGGCAATTGATGCTGCAAACATCCTAAAGCCTCAGCTTGCAAGGGGGGAGCTTCAGGTAATAGGCGCTACGACCTTTGAAGAATACAGACAAAATATTGAAAAGGATTCAGCGCTTGAGAGGCGCTTTCAGACAGTAGCGGTAGATGAGCCAAATGAAAGTGATTGTATTGAAATTTTAAAAGGTGTTGTTCCAAAATACGAAACCCATCACGGCGTTATTATAACCGATGATGCGATAAGAGCGGCAGTAGAACTTTCAAAGCGCTTTATTCCCGATAGATTTCTGCCCGATAAGGCGATAGATTTAATTGATGAAACTGCCTCAAAGGTCAGCATGAATGAAGCGGGGGCTGACAATCTGTCTGACGCTTTTTCAGAATATATAACGGGCAAAATCTCAAAGCAGGCGTATCTTGACTGCCTTTTGCAGTCAACCTCAAAAAAGAATGTAACACCGCTTGAAATAAGAAGAAATGATATTGCAAAAACTCTTTCCGAATGGACAAAAATCCCGCTTGACAGCGTTACAAAAACCGAAAGTCAGAGGCTTTTAGGCTTAGAGGATAGAATAAATAGCGTTGTATTAGGGCAAAAGAGCGCGGTAAAATCGCTTTGCGACGCTGTGCGAAAAAACAGAGTAGGCTTAAATAATGAAAATCGCCCGATAGGAACATTTATTTTTTCAGGGCAGACGGGTGTAGGTAAAACTGAGCTTGCAAAAGCGCTCGCTCTGGAGCTTTTTGGTACAAGGTCTTCGCTTATCCGCTTTGATATGTCAGACTATATGCAAAAAGAAAATGTATCAAAGCTTATCGGTTCGCCGCCAGGGTATGTAGGCTTTGAGCAGGGCGGACAGCTTACAGCCAAGGTTAAGAGAAATCCTTTTTCGATAGTTTTGTTTGATGAAATAGAAAAAGCTCACCCCGATGTGTTCAATATCCTTCTGCAGATATGTGAAGAGGGCGAGCTTTGTGACAGTATAGGTAAAAGGGTATCTTTTAAAAATACTATTATCATTTTAACCTCAAATCTCGGTGCTGATGTAAAAAATCACAATCTTGGTTTCAATGAAAAGGCAAGCAGAAACCTAAAGAGCAATGTGAATTCAGAGCTTAAAAAATTTCTGTCACCTGAGCTTTTGAACAGAATAGATGAGATAATAACCTTTGAGCCGCTCAGCGTTGAAAATCTGAGCCTTATCGCCAAAAAGCTGATAGCTGAGTTTTCAACAAGAGCCAAAAGACTTGGGCTTGAAATTTTCTGTAATGATGATGTTTATCTCTGCCTTGCTCAAAAAGTCTTTGAGAAATCAAAGCTATATGGCGCAAGACCGCTCAGAAAAGAAATTTCAGACGCCATCGAAGACAAAGTATGTAAAATGTTTTTAGCTGAAGAAATCTCCTCAGGCGATACTCTGAATATTGATGCTCATAATTCGCAGATTAAAATAAAAGCCGTAGAACGTGCTGAAAATATTGCTATCTGATGTTGTACCAAAATTTTGCCAGAACCAAAAATCTCCATCAAATTTGTGCAAAATAACAGTATACAAACGCTCTCAGATGTGTTACTATAATAACACTAATTAGAACAAATGTTCGATATTTAAAACAGGAGTGAGAAAAATGCATGGTTTTGGGCATAGCCTTTGCAAAAATGCCAAGCTGTATGACGGCAGCCTGGGTGACAATACGGCTGACCTTAAGTATCAGAACAGAGTTATTCTGCATTGTGATTTAAATAATTTTTATGCCTCGGTTGAAAGCCTTTTTAATCCAAGGCTCAAAACTGTTCCTTGTGCTGTTTGCGGCAGTTATGAGGATAGGGCAGGTATAGTTTTGGCGAAAAATGACCTTGCCAAGAAAAAGGGCGTTCAGACCGCCGAGGTCATCTGGAAGGCTCAGCAGAAATGCCCCGAGCTTGTAATAGTAGAGCCTCACTTTGACAGGTATGAAAAGTTTTCAAAGCTTGTATACGGCGTTTATCTTGAGTATACAGATTTGGTTGAGGCGTTCGGGCTTGATGAATGCTGGCTTGATGTTACAGCCTCTCAGCGCCTTTTCGGGTCAGGGTATGAGATAGCCGATAAGATAAGAAACGAGATAAAAGAGCGCTTCGGGCTTACCGTTTCTATCGGCGTCAGCTTCAACAAGGTTTTTGCAAAGCTTGGCAGTGATATGAAAAAGCCTGACGCTATAACCGAGATTACAAAAGAAAATTTCAAGCAAAAGGTGTGGGGCTTGCCTGCTAGTGATATGCTGTGGGTAGGCAGGGCAACAAATGAGATGCTCTCAAGGTTTTATCTCAAAACTATCGGCGATGTTGCAACCTCTGACAGAGATTTTTTAGTAAGGCGTTTTGGTAAGAACGGTAACGCTCTGTGGCGCAACGCCAACGGGCTTGATTTCGAGCCGGTGATGCAGGTAGAGTATAAACGCCAGATTAAATCTGTAGGCAATTCTCAAACGCTCAGGCGTGATTTAGTGAATAATCACGAGGTATGGTATGTAATGCTTTCCCTTTCAGAACAGGTCGCAAAGCGACTGCGTGATAACTCGCTTTGCGCTACGGGGGTAGCTATCTCTGTAAAAACTGAGGATTTAGAATACAGAGAATATCAGATTCAGCTCAATTACCCTATAAATACAGCCCTTACTCTGGCGCAAACGGGCTTTGAGCTTTTTGAGCGCCATTTTAAGTGGCATAAAAATGTAAGGTCAGTAGGCATCAGAGGGATAAATCTTGTGAGCGACGATACCGATGTTCAATGCTCAATGTTTCGGGATGACAGAAAGATCGAAAAAGAAGAAATCCTCGCTCAGACTACCGACAACCTCCG
>CALBJC010000127.1 GCA_937892655.1 uncultured Clostridia bacterium
GAAGCCTATGCTACGGAATACTATGAAATTGTAAATGCGTGGGACACAGACACATTTCTGAAAGGCATACAATGGGTACTTTATCAGATAACCGTTTACGCTCAGGTAGTTCTGCATCTTATAATCCGCATTATAATCGCCATAGTTACAAGAATACGGGCAGAACGAAAGATAGCAGACAAGGAGAAATACGGTGATGAAGAATGAACTTTTTAAGCTTCTTTCCCTTGAATTCAACTGTTCTCCTGAGGATTTCACAAAATCAGAAAATATCCTCACCGTTTCGGCAATCAACGAGGGCAGAAGAGTTTACAGCCCCGAAAAATATTTCTTCCACATGGTTACAACAGGCAGAAATGCGGTAGTTACTGCAGACGAATGCCTGCATCCTTTTTTGTCGGAATACATAAAAAGCAGGGAGGGGCATATGCTTTTTGAACTGCCCAACCTTATGCCTCTTGAAAAGGAGCTTAACAAGCACGGCCGTACTTTAAGCCAGACCCATCATATGTTCCTGCCTGAAAAAAAGGTTGAGCCTGAGCGTGATTATCCCGTGAAATGGTTTTATGATGATGAGATAACGCAGTTCTACGGCGATGAGCGTTTTCCTAATGCAATATGTGATGAATTCAAGCCTGAACGCCCTGACAGAATAGTTGTAATCGACGGCGGCGAGCTTGAGCTTGACGATGTGCCAAAAAAGGTATTTTCTCAGGTTGAGCGAATGAAATCAATAGGTCTTGACGTTCCGCAGGTAACAGAGCTTTCATATCTTCTTAAAAAAAGCGGTATTGATATGGATGGCGAGATTATCAGCGAGGATGAATGTGTAGAGGCTCTCTATGAGCTTTTGAAATAAGAGAGGAAAGCTATGTTTAAAAAACGTAACGTTGATATGTTCGGCGATGAGCAGGAATATTTTGAAAACCGTCAGGCAGAGCCTATGAATGAGGCTTTCTTTGAAGAGCATTTTGACAGCTCAGCATCAGTTTACGGTGTAAATGATGACCTGTCAGACAAGAAGAAGGAAGCAAAACAGCTCAGACGGGATAAAAAGAAGCTGACTTTAAGAAACTATCTGTATCCTTTAACCTCAATGGCGTATTATGTGACGCTTGTTATCGTTGAAATTATAGTTTTTATAGCGGCAATAGAGCTTGAGCGCAATATAACTACAACTCCGATCAAATATACAGGCGAGTCACTTCTTCTGATAGCCGCAGTAGTTGCAGTAATTTTGTATATTGTCTTTATTTTCCTCTCAATTCCTCTTTTGAGGTTTCGAGATGAAACTAAAAGTAAGGTAAAAGAGCTTATGGGGCTTGAGGCTACACCGATAAATGCTGGTAACGCTCAGCCGGCAAATTCTTCAAAGAATACAGATAAAAAGAAGTTTATCAGGCGTAATCTTGGCTGGATAATCCCTGTCGGTATTTTAGTAATTATATCGTCAGGCGGGTCAGCGGTCATAGTTATCCTGATAGCGTTTTCATTATACAGAAAATACGGTAAATTCTATACCGACAAAAAAGACAATAAGAAAAAGTAAGAGGCGAAAATTTTTAATGCCAGTAATTAAAACAGAAGATTTGACATTTGTTTACGGTGAGGGCACTCCTTTTGAAAAGGTAGCTGTCAATAGCGTAAACCTTGAAATAGAAAAAGGCGAGTTTGTAGGCGTTATCGGTCATACAGGCTCGGGTAAGTCTACCCTTATTCAGCATTTCAACGGTCTTTTAAAGCCAACAAAGGGCAATATCTATATTGACGGTGAAAAGCTTTGGGAGGATAAGGGGAAACTGAGAGATATCCGCTTTAAAGTAGGGCTTGTATTTCAGTATCCTGAATATCAGCTTTTTGAAGAAACAGTTTATAAGGATATCGCCTTTGGCCCTAAGAATATGGGGCTTTCTGACGATGAGATCGACAGAAGAATCAAAGAAACAGCCCGTCTTGTAGGCTTAAAGGAAGAGATTATGGATAAATCTCCTTTTGAGCTTTCAGGCGGTCAGAAAAGAAGAGTAGCTATAGCGGGCGTTATGGCTATGGAGCCTGAGGTTTTGATTCTGGATGAACCAACCGCAGGTCTTGACCCTAAGGGCAGAGATAAAATCTTAGGTCAGATAAAAGAATATCACAAGGAAAAGGGCAATACGGTTTTGCTTGTATCTCATTCTATGGAGGATGTTGCAAAAAATGCCTCAAAGATCCTTGTTATGAATAAATCAAAGCTTCATATGTATGATACTCCGCAGAATGTTTTCTCCCATAGCTCTGAGCTTTCGGCTATGGGTCTGTCGGTTCCTCAGGTTACAAGAGTATTTGACAGATTAAAGGCAATGGGTGTTGACATCGGTGAGGATATATATACTGTAGAATATGCTTCAAAGCTGATTGCAAAGCGCCTGAAGGGCGGTGATGGCAATGCTTAAGGATATAACGATTGGTCAGTATTTTCCGGGTAAATCAGTTGTCCATAGGCTTGACCCACGCTATAAAATAATCCTGACAGGTATTTTTATCGCAATGCTTTTTGTAGCAAAGAGCTTTTCGGGGCTGGGGCTTTCGATAGTGTTTATCTTAATGGCGTTTTTATTATCAAAAATTCCGTTCAAGCTCATGCTTAAAAGCTTAAAGCCGATTATCCCTATTTTAATTTTTACTGGCATTTTAAACCTTGTTTTCATTGAGGGCGGTAAAACTCTTTTTGAACTTTGGT
The DNA here is from genome assembly GCA_937892655.1 of uncultured Clostridia bacterium. Lineage (GTDB taxonomy): Bacteria > Bacillota > Clostridia > Oscillospirales > Ruminococcaceae > CALBJC01. Next base: position 2,720 of record CALBJC010000127.1, read on the forward strand.
TTATAAAGATTACAACCGAGGGTTTAAAAACCTCGTCATTTATGGTAATAAGAATCATCTGCCTTATTATCGGAACATCCCTTTTGACGTATACAACATCTCCTATTGCGCTTACAGACGCTATAGAGCGCCTTTTGTCACCTCTGAAGAAAATCAAGCTCCCCGTTCATGAGCTTGCTATGATGATGACGATTGCTCTGCGCTTTATCCCAACTCTTATTGAAGAAACCGATAAGATCATTCAGGCGCAGAAGGCAAGGGGCGCTGATTTGGAAACAGGCTCTTTGATTCAAAGAGCAAAAGCGCTCATACCTATTTTGATTCCGCTTATAGTATCGTCATTCCGCCGTGCCGAGGAATTAGCACTTGCTATGGAATGCCGTTGTTATCACGGTGGCGAGGGCAGAACAAGAATGCGTCAGCTAAAAGCGGGTCTGCGCGATTTCATAGCGCTCATATTAACGCTTGCATTTTTGGGCGCTGTAATAGCAATAAACATTTTAATGTAAAATAACTCCAAAGAGGTTTTGTGATGAGAAATTTCAAGGTCACAATTTCATATGACGGAACAGCTTATCACGGCTTTCAGAGGCAGGATAACGCATATACTATCCAGCAGGCTGTTGAAGAGGCGATAGAGGAATACGGAGTCAGCCGTAGAAACATGAAGAGACTCGAGGCTTTGGACAAATATCTGATAGAGCATTTCCATATAACCTTCGGAAACCGAATTATG
>CALBJC010000128.1 GCA_937892655.1 uncultured Clostridia bacterium
CTCATTTTTTGAACACGCAAATCCGCTTTTGTCAGCACTTTTGGTTGACGGTGTAATCGGCGGCGTTATCGCAGTTATCGGCTTCCTGCCGCTGGTTATGGTAATGTATTTCCTTATAGCTCTTTTGGAAGACTGCGGCTATATGGCAAGAGTAGCGGTTGTTTTAGACCCTATTTTCAAGAGAGTTGGTCTTTCAGGCAAATCAGTTGTTCCTTTTGTAATCACAATCGGCTGTGCCGTACCCGGTATCATGGCAAGCCGTACAATCAAGAATGAACGTGAACGCCGTGCTACTGCAATGCTCGCTCCATTTATGCCTTGCGGCGCAAAGATACCTGTTATCGCACTTTTCGCAGGCGCATTCTTTGATGAAGCCGGCTGGGTAAGTACCCTCGTTTACCTTACAGGTATCGTTTTGATCTTCCTCTGCGCACTTTTAGTAAACAAGATCGCAGGTCACAAGGTAAGAAAATCATTCTTTATCATCGAGCTTCCTGAATACAAGGCTCCAAGCCTCTGGGGCGCATTCAAGTCAATGTGTTCACGCGGCTGGGCGTATATCGTAAAGGCTGCAACAATTATTCTTTTGTGTAATACAGCAGTTCAGATCATGCAGACATTTGACTGGTCATTCAAGGTTGCAGAGTCAGCTGACGCTTCAATACTCGCTTCAATCGCAGGTCCGTTTGCATACCTTTTAGTACCTGTAGTCGGCGTTTTGAGTTGGGAGCTTGCAGCAGCGGCAATTACAGGCTTTATCGCAAAGGAAAACGTAGTTGGTACTCTGGCTGTATGCTTTGTTGGTCTTGACAACCTCATTGATACAGAAGAGCTTGCTCTTATGTCGGGTGCAGGCTCAGAGGTTGCAGGCGTTATGGCTATCACAAAGGTAGCAGCGCTGGCATATCTGATGTTCAACCTCTACTCCCCGCCTTGCTTTGCGGCAATCGGCGCTATGAACGCTGAAATGAAGAGCGCCAAGTGGATATGGGGCGGCATCGGCTTACAGCTGGCGGTCGGCTACACAATAGCATACCTTGTTTACACAATCGGTACTCTCATTACAGACGCCAAGGCTTTGGCTATCGGCCCTGCAATCGGCGGCGGTATCGCAGTAATCGGTATGGCGCTGTTTATTATCTCACTTATAATATCTACAAACAATAAAATCAAAAACGAGCATAAGGCTTAATTAAAAGGAGGGCAGACAATGGAAAATGCAGCAATCATCTTAATAGTACTGGTTATCATCTCTCTTATCTGCCTTTATCTTTACAGGGCTAAAAAACGAGGCGAAACCTGCATAGGCTGCCCGTATGCAAAACAGTGCGCCAAAGCAAAATGCGGCGGCTGTAATTCACAGAAAATCGACAATACATAAACTCCCTGTAATATTAAAAGACCACTTTCGCAAAAACGAAGGTGGTTTTTTGTTTATATTTCCTCAATTTGATGAATTTGCTTGTATTTGACAAAATAGTATGATATAATAAATGCGAAATTAAAAAACTACAAACTTTTACGTTTTGTTTATTAAATCGACATATTATTGTGAGGAGGTGCCAAAATGAAAGCCAGAGGACTTAAAATAACTGCATATATGATTTTACTCATACTTTGCATAGCTCTTTTTGCAGGGCTTTCATTCCAGGGCTCCTACGGTAATACAAGCCACGATATCAGGGATGTTTCATTTACGGGGCAATACTCCCTTGACGGTGATGTTTACAACGATATTTCAAAGGTAAAAAACCTCCCCCCTTTGCAGGATATAACAATGTATATAAAGGGCAGCTTTTCTGAGGATATCCCTGCCGACAGTACAGTTTGCTTTAAGATAAAGGACTATTCTGTATGGGTTTCTCAGCATGGTGAGGATTTTGCCGTTATCTACGACTGCGGCGATTTAGAGGGTAAGCTTGCATTCACAGAGCAGTGGGTAACCTTCAACTCTTCAGGGCTAAAAGCGGGCGAAGAGATAATGTTCAAGATCCGCGGCTCGGAGCTTTCAGGCGAAATAGCTCCGATGCTCTTGTCAATGTGCTACGGCTCGGCAACAGCGCTTTTTGAACGTCAGGTGCGCTCAAATATCGTTTCGTTCTCTGCTAGTATCGTTTTGATGTTTATCGGTATTGCGTTTATAGTTTCGCTCTTTATTTTAAGAGCAACAAAAAAGAACTTCTCTCTGGCATTTTTGCATTGCGGTATATTCATTCTCGTAGCGGGTCTTTCGACAATTCTCGACTACGATTATATTACCCTTTTTACAAAAAATCTGCCGATACTAAACGTTCTGGACTTCTATACGCAGATCGTTCTTTGCGTAGTAATGATGCTTTACTGCCTTGAGTTTTTACACACAAAATGGAAAAGAACGCTGTTTATCTACTTTATCTCCTTCTTCCTTATCGGCTGTATGGCATATCCTGTTTTAGAATATTACCATATATTCTCAATGGCAGACTTTACAACGCTGTATCCGTATGTTATGGCAAGTTTTTATATCGTATACTTTGTAATGGCAATAGGCGAATATGTAAAGCTTCGCGACCTGAATGTACTCTTACATACAATAAGTATTTTCATACTTGCAGTTTCACTTATTATCGAGTTTATCAGATATTTCTCAACAGGCTCATTCTTCATATTCGTTCAGCAGTTTGCAACGCTTATGTTTGCGATAATCCAGCTTGTAATTGTTGTAAAGACCGCAAAGCAGGGCTTTATTCTTGAAAAATCCGCAGAAATCGCAAAACAGCAGGAGCATCAGAAAATCGTTGACAACACGGTTGAATTCATTCAGCCTGTAGTTTTAGCTGATGTCAGCAAAAATATCATTCAGCTTTTCTACTCAAACCCTGAAGATGCGGTAGTTTTACTTGATAACTACAACCGCTATCTTTCGCTTACTATCGACTGCTTAAAGGATACAAGGCTTGTTGATTTTGAGCAGGAGTTTATGCACGCTCAAAGCTACTTGAATCTTGCAAAGGCAGAATTCAGAGATCACTTTGATTTCTCATTCGATATTCAGACTACCGATTTTATGCTGCCTACCTTAACGCTTGTATGCCTTATAAAAGGCTCGTTTGACGCTCTGTTTTCAAACCCTGATGCAAGCTGCTCGGTTTGCATCGCAACCAGAGAATCAGCAAGCACAAAGGCGCTTATCATAACCTCAACTGTCAGGGGCGAGATAGTTGACCCCGATTACGACAAGGCGTACCACAGTGATGACAAGATAGCCTACGCTACTGAAAACCTCAGAAAGCTCTGTAACGCAGACATAAGCGTTTTAAAGGGTGACAGTATGAATACGGTATTTACAATTACATTCAGAACATAAAATAAAAACCACTTCTGTTTTTTCAGAAGTGGTTTTTTCATTTTAGTAAAGCAGCGGATTTGCCGCCATAATCTGACTCTTGATCTCAGCGTCAATTTCTTTTATTGGGTCGTATGTCGGTCTGCCCGTGTAGTAGCCCTGAATGTAATCAACGCCTATATCAATTACTGTTATCATTTCATCATAAGTTTCAACGCCCTCAGCCAGAACGCTGATACCATTGATCTTTGCAAACTCTACTGTACTCTTTACAAACATCTGCTTGTTCTTATCCTTTTCAATGCCGCTTATAAGGTAGCGGTCAATCTTGATAATTTTAGGAGTATATCTCAAAAGATTTACAATATTTGAATGGCCTGCGCCATAGTCATCAATGGCAATCTGATTGTTGAAATTGATGTTGCCTACACGCTTGAGTGCCTGCAGCTCTTCATCAGAAATAGTATTTGATTCTGTTATCTCTAAAACTATCTCATCAATATACTTCTGATAACGCTCGCAAAGGCGCCTGTTATCCTCTTCAAGCAATGAGTAGTTAGGGATGGAGTTTATAAATACGTTTCTGCCGCCGAACTTATCGTGGTCAAGCGCAAAACGCTCGAGTACATTGAACATTGTAGCCTTTTCGATTTCGTAAAGGCGCTTGTATGCACCCGCAGTTTCCAAAACCTCAAGCGGTGACATACCGATACTTTCATCAGTTCTCATAAGCGCTTCATAAGCATAAATCTCGCCATTCTTAGCGCTGACGATAGGCTGGAAATGATACCTGAAAAGATTCTTTTCAAGCAGAATGCTCAGAGCCTGATAGTTATCAGCATCGCTCTTTTCTTCCTTGACAGCAGCGCCCTGACCCATCTTGAGCCTGTTTTTATACATTTCGGCGCTCGCAAGCTTTACAAAGCTGGCGAGTGAACCCTCCCAGCCAGGATTGATAACCGTACAGCCTGCGTTTACCTCAACATAATATTCCTTGCCGCTTGAATTGTTATACGCTTCAATGCTTGTAAAGAACAGCGTTGTAGCGTTATGGATAACTGTTGAAATATCGTTAGGGTTATTATAGTAGTTTACAACTACAAACTCGCCCTCGGCAGTATGCGCAACAAGGCAATCTGCAGGATTTGCAATCTTGAGCGACTGCGCAACAAGCGTTACCGCCTGCTCGATATCCTCAATACCGTAGTTTTCGTAGATATACTTGTACTTAGGCATTGAATAGATAGATACAGAAATTGGCTTGAGACGATTGTTTTCATCAGCGCGGAATTCGTTGAACCACGCAGTAGCACCCTTGACGTTAGGAAGACCTGATACAGCGTTAGTCATAGCAGCGCGCTTGATATCCTGCTCCATTCTTCTGCGCTGGAAATTCTTTGAAACGATACTCAGCGCAATATTTATACTTCTTACAATTCTGTTGTTCTTGTGAGAATCAACAAAAGCGTTATGAGTTTTTGATGCTATATAACCGCATACTGTATCCTCAACGTAAAGCGCACTTAAAACATACATAGAGTCATCACTAAGCCACGCTTCAACATCAGGCACCATCTGCTTTACATCAAAGCATTTCTGTCTCTGAATACGGTTGTTCTCATCTCTTGAATGGGAGATTACCATAACAGAATCAGAAATCCTGCTTCTGCATTCCTCACAGCCATCGTTGCCCATCATGGTAGCCAGGAAATTTGAATTCAAGCATACAAAGCTGTTTTTCTCAATGCATTCAGAAATCATATTTGTAAGGTGGTCAACGTTTGAAGATTCAAGCATCTTTTCGATCCAGCCATACATATATGTTTCGTGACTGCCCGATTCCTGAGTAACATGGAACATATTGCCTATAATTTTTCTTCTCTCATCGCTTGCCACTACATGACAGCCGCATGATTCAGCAGTAAACGGTGCGTAATACTCGTAATAATTACCGCTTCTTCTGCCGCTCATACGGGATTCTTCAATGATTGCAACAATAGTCTGCGCAAGTCTTGGAACATCCTCTTTACAGGTTGAGATAGAAGGTGCGTAGTATTCAGCGTCAGGAATGCCGTCAAAACCGCTGACGATAATATCGTGAGGCACATTGTAGCCGTGCTCTGACAGAAACTCGCATACAGCTATAGCCATAGAGTCATTAGCGCAGATAATAGCCTGCGGCATACGCTCACGCTTTATGAGCTTTTCCATAACAGCTGTAGTCGGAACCTCCCAGTAACCGCCATAGCCTACATTATCATAAGAAAACTCAATACCGTTTTCCTCTAATACCTCGCGGTAGCAGGCAATTCTCGCATCAGAGATAGCATCGTCATGCTCGTTACCCGCCATAAAATAGGTATCGCGCACATCATGCTCACAGATAATATGGGAGATAAGCGCCTTGTAAGCCTCGCTGAAATCCTTTGTGATTGAAAAACAACCTTCATAGACTTCATCAATAACGATAACCGGCTTACCTGCGGCCTTTGCTTTTTCAATAATATCGCTCTTCACCTGCTTGCTGTGGAAGAAGGTTGCAAGCAGTACAACCGCGTCAACATAATCGTAATTTATAATATCGTATATCGACTTTGCACCGATATCGTATTTGTTGTTATAATAAAAGTCAACACCGCTGTCAAATACCATAAGCTTATAGCCGTTATTGACCGCTATCTCATTGAGCGCTACGGCAATAGATGACTGCACTCTGTCTTTAAGCCTTGTAAGGCATAACGCTATCACCTTTTTTGAGCCTATCATATTCAACACCTCAGCTTTCTTTGTAGTTTTATACCAATTCTGTCTAAATCGGTGCTCGATTTTTATCCTTATTTTATATAATATCACAAACCGACGATAAAATCAATGAACATTTTATAACATATTATTATTTTTTAGCTCAAATAAACATATTTGTAACATATTGGCAGATTTTCTTTCGGTTTTTTATATAATTATACCTAAAAATTTTATAACGCTAGAAATTTTTCTCCTTGTCCGCCGTTTTCCTCTATCGCTGAACGCTATTTATATATTATATATAGTACCCTCGCTACGCTACTGCCCGAATTATCGCATTTTCAATGAGTTTTGCCCAAAACATGGTACTTTTGATTGAACAACATTCACAAAGCGAAAAATTTTTCCAAAAAAGTGTTTAAAAAACTGAGGGGGTACCGATGTATTAGACATAGAGAGGGAAAGGGGTTCCCTCGGGGAAAGGAATTCCCCAAAGTATAAAAATAATATGAAAAGTACATGGAGGTACACTTATGGGTATGGTAGTTAGAACTAACATCATGGCGATGAACGCAAACAGAAATTTAGGTAAGAACAACGCATCAGTTTCTAAGGATCTTGAAAAGTTATCATCAGGCTTCAGAATCAACCGTGCAGCAGATGACGCTTCAGGTTTGGCAATTTCTGAAAAGATGAAGGCTCAGATCAAGGCTCTTGACACAGCATCAGCTAACGCTCAGGACGGTATTTCACTTATCCAGACAGCTGAAGGTTACATGGGCGAAGTACACGATATGTTAAACAGACTCGTTGAGCTCGCTGAAAAGTCAGCTAACGGTACTTTTGAAACAGTTGAAAAGGGCGCTTCTGCTGAAATCTACGGCTCTGCTGAAGTTGACAGACAGGCTTTGCAGGATGAAGCAAACCAGCTTTGTGCTGAAATCGACAGAATCGCATTGACAGCAAACTTCAACCAGCTCAAGCTTATGGACGGCACAATGGATTCAAACATCAAGGATGCTGAAGTTATCACAGCTATTACTGCTGATTCAGTTGACGGTGACGGTGCGGTTACATTGGGTTCAGTTACAGCTAACGCTGACGATACAGCAATCGGTGCAGCTCTCAAGCTCCAGATCGGTGAAACATCAGCCGCTTCTGATAAGCTCGAAGTTAACATCATGTCATTCAAGACAGCTCACCTTTTCGCAGGCCTCAAGACAGCTACAGCAGATTCAGGCGACAACGAAGTATTGCTTCTTGCTGAAAACACAGAGCAGACAGGCGAAACATACGGCGTAACAATCAACATCTCAAACCAGGATGCAGCTTCAGTTGCAGCTGAAAAGGTTAGAGATATTATCGACGAAGTTTCTTCACAGAGAGCAACTCTCGGTGCTATGCAGAACAGACTTGATTACACAATCAACAACCTCGATACAGCTAGTGAAAACATCACATCAGCTAACAGCCGTATCAGAGATACAGATATGGCAGAAACAATGATGAAGTATACACAGGGTAACGTTCTTACTCAGGCTGCTCAGGCAATGCTTGCACAGGCTAACCAGCAGACACAGGGCGTATTACAGCTCTTACAGTAATACTTTATCAGCATAACAAAGCTTACAAGTTAATTTTGCAATATTCACTTAATAATTTAAGCGTATAAGTAAAATTATCTTTATACACCCCTACAATAGCAACGGCTAGAGCGAAAGCTTAGCCGTTGTTATTCCTTTTGTAATGGCTTTTTTGAGAAAATCCGTTCTTTGTTATTGACAAAGGCGGATTTTTTTAATATAATCAAATCAAGCTTAATATTTTGATACTTGTGTTTTTCACACTAATAGAAAGGCTGTGACAAAAAAGTGAGAAAAATCAATATATATGACTCTACCCTGCGAGATGGCGCTCAGGGCGAGAATGTTAATTTCTCGGTTATGGATAAAATCAATATTGTAAAGGCGCTCGATGAGCTGGGCGTTGATTTTATAGAGGCGGGTAACCCTTTTTCAAGCCCTAAGGACGTTGAGTTTTTCCAAAAAGCCACTTCCCTGACACTTGAAAGCTCTCGTCTTGTAGCGTTTGGCTCTACAAGAAGGGCAAATACCGATGTTTTTGAGGATGCTTCTGTTCAGGCTATGAAAAACTGCCCTGTAGAGTATGTAGCGGTTTTTGGCAAGGCGTGGGATCTACACGTTTTTGACGTTCTGAAAACTACCGCAGAAGAAAACCTCAGAATGATTTTTGATACAATAAAGTATCTGACAGACAGCGGCAAAAAGGTTTTCTTTGACGCTGAGCATTTCTTTGACGGTTACAAGGCAAACCCCGATTACGCCATCGAGGTTGTAAAGACGGCTCAGAAAGCAGGCGCAATCGAGGCGGTTTTATGCGATACAAACGGCGGCTGTTTTCCTGACGAGATTGAAAAGATAGTATCTGCCGCAAGCAAGGCGCTTGACATTCCGCTTGGTATTCATTGTCATAACGATACCGACTGCGCCGTTGCAAACTCAATAGCCGCAGTTTTATCCGGAGCCCGAAGCGTTCAGGGTACTCTCAACGGTATCGGCGAGCGTTGCGGCAACACCTGCCTTTCATCGGTTATCGCAAACCTTTCATTAAAACGAGGCTATGAAACTATCCCGCAGGAAAATTTAAAAGAGCTGACAAGGGTTTCTCGCTGTGTATGCGAATTATCAAACCTTCATATGACAGACTCTACTCCTTATGTAGGCAAAAGCGCATTTGCCCACAAGGGCGGTATGCACGTTGACGGAGTTTTAAAGCTGACATCATCATTTGAGCATATCTCCCCTGAAAGCGTTGGCAACGAAAGGCAGTTTTTACTCAGCGAGGTTGCCGGCAGGCAGGCAGTTTTATCAAAGCTGAAGCTTTTTGCCCCTGAGATAACAAAGGACAGCGAAGAGGTTTCAGCCATTATCGAGATGCTCAAAATTCAGGAGCACCGCGGCTATCAGTATGAGGGAGCTGCGGCTTCATTTGAGCTTTTGGTACACAAATTCTTAGGCAATTTCAAGGAATTTTTCACGATCGATTTTTTCAAAATCATCGGCGAACAGAATACAAATCAGTCGTTGCCGTCAACGGCTATGATCAAAGTCAGAGTAGGCAGTCATACTGCACTTGCCGCTGAAGAGGGCAACGGTCCTGTAAACGCGCTTGACAAGGCGCTGAAAATCGCACTCCAGAACTTCTACCCCGATATTTTTGAAAATATTTCTCTTACAGACTATAAGGTAAGAGTAGTAGATACATCATCGGGTACCGCCGCAACCGTTAGAGTTTTAATTGAAACTACAGACGGCGTTGATTCATGGACGACCGTCGGCGCTTCGCCTGACGTGATAAACGCTTCAATGAAGGCGCTTACAGACTCAGTAGAATACAAGCTTTTAAAAAGCGGTATACATTTAAATCAGTGAGGTAAAATATGAGTATAGATACAGCTATTTTCCCAATAATAAATAATGAAGCAGGCCTGCCGTTTTTGGTGTGCGGTATTGGCGTGAACAAAAACCAGTGCCACATCATACGCGACGAGGGCTACTGCATTCATCAGGTAATTTACTGCACCGCAGGCGAGGGCGTTTTGAAGATCGCAGGCGAGCAGATAAAGATAAAGCCTAATATGCTTTATTTTCTGCCCCCTGATATTCCGCATGAATACTACCAGACTTCAAAAGAGGATTTTTCAACAAACTGGATCACCTTCACAGGCGAAAACATCGAGGCTACCCTTGCAAAGCTTGGTATGTCAGACTGGAGAGTTTTTTGCTTTGAAAGCCTTGAAAATGTTGATTTTATTTTCAGAAAAACGCTTTTAAACTACAAATCAGAAGGTGCCGCTTCAGGCTATGTAGGCTCTGCATATCTCTATGAATTATTGGTTGAATGCTTTAAAAACACAGTTACCGAGAAAAAGAGCCTTACATCTCAGGAAAACAACATCATAAAGCCCGTTGTAAACTACATCAACGAGCATTATAAAGAAAACATCACCCTGCAGGCGCTGGCAACCGTTGCAAAGGTTACCCCCGAGCATTTATGCAAGGTCTTCAAGGCGAGTATGAATATGCGTCCGTTTGAATATCTTGCAAAAAAGCGTATTCAGGAAGCAAAGAGGCTCATTTCTGAAAACCGCTACTCTATCTCGCAGATAGGCGCAATGGTAGGCTATGACAACAACAGCTATTTCTGCTCGGTTTTCAAGAAATACGAAAACATTTCCCCTTCAGAATTCAGAGGAAGCACAAACTGATAATCTAAAAAGAATCAAGGTAATATTATGGATTTGGCAATTATCGTTTTAAAGCAGCTTATAATTATGCTTATCCTCATAGCGTTTGGCATAATCTGCTCAAAAACAAAAATCATCGAAAAGGATACAAACAAAAAGCTGTCAGACCTGCTTTTGTATATAGTAAGCCCGACAGTTATCATAACCGCTTATCAGCAGCCCTTCAAAAAAGAGGTTTTCCACGGTATTCTGTGGACGCTTCTGCTGTCATGTATCTCGATAGGCTTATCGATAATTTTAAGCTATCTTGTAATCAGAACAAAGGATAAGGGCAACCGCGATATCGAGCGCTTTGCGCTTATCTACAACAACTGCGGCTTTATGGGTATTCCGCTTATCGACAGTATTTTCGGCTCTGAGGGCGTTATTTATCTGACAGCATATCTTACAATTTTCAATATCCTTGTATGGTCGCATGGGCATATGTCAATGAAGGGTCAGACAGATATAAAATCTCTTACAAAGGCGCTCAAGGCGCCTGCTGTAATTGCAACTGTCATAGGCTTTACCCTTTATGCTACAAATATCCGCCTGCCTGAAATAGTTGTAAAATCGCTTGACTATATAAGCGGTATGAACACCCCTCTTGCAATGTTAATAGCAGGCTCTACCATCGCCGTTTCAAAGATAACCCCGGCGCTCAAAAAGCCGTCCGTTTACTATGTAACGATACTGTCTTTACTTGTATTCCCACTTTTGACTATCCTTGCTACAAGATTTATCCCTGCCCCTGAGATAACCTATACAACGGTTGCTATACTCTCGGCTACTCCCGTAGCGGCAATCGGTACGATCTTTGCGGTAAAATACGATAAAAACAGCGAATACTCCTCTCAGATATTCTCTGTAACAACAATTTTAAGCGCTATAACAATTCCGCTTGTAGCACTCTGCGTATAAAAATAGCCCCGCGTGTTTTAAAAACACACGGGGTTTTTATTATGACAGCTCTACACCGTCATCAATCTTAAAACATTCAGTGTCACTTGTATCAAGTGATTCGCATCCGCCGATGTCAAGCTTTGTCAGCTTGTTGTTTGTGCAGTAAAGCTTAGAGAGCTCATTTGCATCACCAAGCGTCAAAGAAGAAATCTCATTGTTACTGCAGTTGATTGCAGATATTCCGTTACAGCGGCTTACATCAAGAGAGGTGAGCTTGTTATTCTCACAATCGAGCATATAAAGCAGAATGTTGAGAGGCAAGCTAAGCTCTGTAAGCTCGTTGTTTGCACAATAAATATTAGTAAGCAGTACATTGCTTGTTACGTTTAGCGATGTGAGGTTGTTGTTATCACACTGCAAAACGCCAAGCTCTATATTGCCTGAAAAATCAAGCTCTGTAAGGTTGTTTTCCGAGCAGTGCATAATAACGAGGTTTGGCAGCTTTGCAATGTCAAGCTCGGTAAGCTTGTTTCCACTGCAAAGCATATACACAAGGTTTCTCTGGCGGCAAAGCTCAATAGATACAAGCTCGTTTTTCTGACAGGAAAGATACTCTATATCAGGATTGTTCGATAAATCAAGTTCTGTGAGCTTATTTAAACCGCAATCAAAATTCTGAAGCTTTATATTGTTACTTACATCAAGCTCTGTGAGCTGATTTTCACTACAGCCAAAATGCGTCAGTCTCGTGTTTTTGCTTATATCGATCTCTGTGAGCTTATTCATGCTACACGAAAGCATTTCAAGCTCCGTAAAAAGCTCAATGCCCTTTAATGACGAGATCCCCATATTTGCTACTTTTATTGTTGTAGTGCTTTTGATCTCGTCATAAGAAAGCTCTCCATCAGCGTTTATGTCTATTTCCTTTGAAATATATCCTCTGAAAATTTTATCAGGAAAAATCTTTTCATCTATTCTGACGCTGACCCCGACGGTCACTTCAATATCGCTTGTGCTGTCGCTTACCTTGTCCTCCTTTAGCAAAATCGCTATGGCAACACCTGCAATCAGCACCGCTACAGCGGCTACAATGCTTATAATAAGAAAACTTATTTTAACCTTTTTATTCACCATATTATACTCCTACATCTATGACTTAATCTGAATATCTGTATCACTATTCATCCGACAGATTCTGTGAACAGTTTTCAAGCGCTTTTATCTCCATAAATATCAGCGCACACTTTACAACCTCGATGAGTAAATCTATAATCTTCATAATCATAGCCATTGCGTTTGCATTTGTTACCGCCTGTGTAAGATCCATTATAGTCTGGGCACTATATACCATATGCGTCATGACCAATACAGCGCCTACTGTAGCCAAAGTAAAGCCCAATATGTAAATATATCTGTAGGTCTTCCACTTTTTGTAAAGACCATGGTCAACATCCTCCACAAGATCTGCCATACCGTCAAATTCCTTCCAGCAGATAGCTATAGCCAGCGCTATAGTCACAACAAGTGTAAGTACAGCAAAACCGATTGTGTCGTTATAAGCACCGACAAGACCGAGGATAAACACTGCTACCACCGACGCTATGGTGAGCTTTGCCGCTGCTTTAAAATAATCGCTGTTTTCACCAAGCTTAAAAAGCATAACGATTGACACGATTGAAAACACAAGCGATACAATGTCAAGTATGCCTAAAAAATCGAAAATAGCTATCACCGCATACGCCAAGAGTAACACCTTGAGCTTCTTTGAAGCCTCATCATACATTTTGCTTTTAAAATGACTACCGCTATTGTAGTCTCTCCCACATACAGAATTTTCCATTCAAAATTCCTCCTTAAATTGTAGTATCATAAGTATATCTCACATTTCTTAAGAACCGATGGATAAAATTCTTAAGAATATCTTATGATTTTTACTTTACAAACTTTTTGACAGCTTCAATTTCCTTATACAGATAGAAAAGCTCGAAAGCTGTAATAAATATGCTCAAAGCAGGTGATGCGAAACTAAACAGCATAGCTAAAAATGGCATAATAAGCGCTAATATCGGCATACCGATCATAGAAATACCATAAAATACAGCGTAAAACTTCTTGAACCACTGCCATTTATCTGAAAGCGGACGGTTTATATCCTTCACTAAATCTGAAAGCCCCCCGAACATACTGATAGCCCTGAGCATAGCAACAACACCCTCTGCTACAGAGAAGATTCTTGAGAAAAACTCCATACCATTTACATAAATGAATAGTATAGCCAACATCGCAAGCGGCATCTGGATAATCGAATATATTACCGCTTTTTTGAACGCCGCTGAGTATTCTATCAACAGATATAGCGCAATAAACTGGCTGAATACCGCCAGCATATGTACAAAATAGAATGCAGATACATAATCAAGGAGTATGTTTGAAACTACTATAACAGCTGTAACTATAAACAAAAACCACAGCTTGCCTAAAACATCTTTGCCAAAGCGCGCTCTTTCCATAGCCGCCTGGGGCATATCGGTTTTTGCTTTTCTGACTAAAATACAGTCAGCGCAGGTTGAACAAGCGCTGCAGCTTTTCATACCTCTTCTTTTGCAACAATTCTGGATTTTGCATTTTTCCTGAAAAGTGCCCTCTGCTTCTACCCCACAGCCCTTGCATTGCTGGGATTTGAAGTAACTGCAATCCTCAGAGCACTTTCCGCAATACGATTTTAACATTGTTTTTCCTCCTACATACATATATATTTTAATTCAGACTTTTGTCTGAACACTTCCCCATAACAATAATTTCTATCAAAAGCAAAGCAAGGTATGCCAGAGCTATACCCGACGGCGCCACTAACGCAACCGGCTGCAGCAACAACGCCAGCGGACGGATAATCTTCTTTAGCAGCTCTGCGCCTACAAGATCATACAAAAACACTGAAATGAATACGATTTTAAAAATACGCCAGCTTTTAAAAATCTTCTTGTTTACATAAACTACAACATCGGCAAAACCGCAACACGCCATGATTGTTGCAAACGCCGCTATAATACTGCTCACGATGCTCAGAGCTTTTTGTATCAAAGGCAACTTTTGCATCATATCAAACGTCATTGAAAACGGCCAGCCTACTATCAGCATCGTTGATGCAATAACGATAGGTATAAGCAGTATGTGACATATCGCCGACACCAAAAATGCACGAGAATGTTCCTTCATTTTAAAAAACATTACAACCGTTACTGCCTCGGCTACAACTGTGATTATCAGATAAACTATAAACGGTATCAGACGGGTTGACCAGAGTATATTTACAAACTCTGTCACAACCGCCGCTATCAGTACAATACCTAGCTTTCTGATAAGCTTATCATCTACCCACAATGAAGCGGGCATTGAGTTTTTAAAAGGAATACCACTGATTTCTTTGTTCTTATTCTCCATATCATAAACTCCTACATATCTGATGACAAAAGTATATTATATATACCTTAAGAAAAAATAGATAAAACCCTTAAGTTTTTCTTAAAAATAAAAGCCGCCTCGGAAAAACGCTCTCCGAAGCGGCTTATTATCAAAAATAATTAAAACTGCATTTTCTTTTCGATGTATGAAACGAGGTCGTCGATCTTTACTCTTTCCTGTTCCATAGTATCTCTGTCACGAACTGTTACACAACCGTCTTCAACAGAGTCAAAGTCATAAGTGATACAGAATGGTGTACCGATCTCATCCTGTCTTCTGTAACGCTTACCGATTGAGCCTGCCTCATCGTAATCAACGCAGAAATGCTTTGAAAGGTTATCGCAAAGCTCTGAAGCCTCAGCAGAAAGCTTCTTTGAAAGAGGGAGCACACAAGCCTTGAATGGTGCAAGTGCAGGGTGGAAATGCATAACTGTTCTTACATCAGGCTTATCCTCTGTACCGATGTTTTCTTCGTCGTAAGCTTCAACTAAAACTGTTAAGAAAAGTCTTTCAACGCCGAGTGATGGCTCGATAACGTATGGAATGTATCTTTCATTTGTTTCAGGGTCAAAGTAATCAAGGCTCTTGCCTGATGTATTGATATGCTGTGTCAGGTCATAGTCTGTTCTGTCAGCAACGCCCCAGAGCTCGCCCCAGCCGAATGGGAAGAGGTATTCAAAGTCAGTAGTAGCCTTTGAGTAGAAGCAGAGCTCTTCAGGTGAATGGTCACGCAGTCTTAAGTTTTCTTCCTTGATGCCAAGGCTCAAAAGCCAGTTCTTGCAGAACTCTCTCCAGTACGCAAACCATTCAAGGTCAGTACCTGGCTTACAGAAGAATTCAAGCTCCATCTGTTCAAATTCTCTTACTCTGAAGATGAAGTTACCTGGAGTGATTTCGTTTCTGAATGACTTGCCAACCTGAGCTACGCCGAAAGGAACCTTCTTTCTTGTTGTTCTCTGGATATTTGCAAAGTTTACGAAAATACCCTGAGCTGTTTCAGGACGAAGATAAAGTTCACTCTTTGAATCCTCAGTTACACCCTGGAATGTCTTGAACATGAGGTTGAACTGTCTGATATCTGTAAAATTCTTCTTACCGCAGTTAGGGCATTCAATACCTTTTTCTGTAATATATGCCATCATCTGCTCGTTTGTCCAGCCTGCAACAGATGTACCGTCAAAATCTTCGATAAGGTTGTCAGCACGGTGTCTTGTCTTACATTCCTTACAGTCCATAAGAGGGTCTGAGAAGCCGCCGATGTGACCTGAAGCTACCCATGTCTGTGGGTTCATTAAAATTGCAGAATCAAGACCAACGTTTAACTTGTTTTCCTGAATAAACTTCTTTCTCCAGGCATTCTTGATGTTTGTCTTGAGCTCAACGCCTAAAGGGCCGTAATCCCATGTATTTGCAAGACCGCCGTAGATCTCACTACCCGGGTATACAAAGCCTCTGCCCTTACAGAGCGCAACGATTTTCTCCATTGTTTTTTCTGTATTCTTCATCATAGAAAATGCTCCTTTATTTAAGATAAATATACTATTTTATTGTAATCGAAAATTTACTTAAAGTCAAGGAGTAGGGCGGCTTTTAATCATCAAAATATCATTTATACAAACTTATTTAACAAATTCTGAGATTTATTGTATATTTACCATTCCAAATCAAAAATTTCAAACGTTTGTCATTGTGCAAATTGTACAAGAATTGTTGTAAGTTTAAAGTCAATCATACAATTATTTTTTTTATTAACAATTTGCTTTGACAAATTGCGATTTTGTTGCTAAAATATATTATGTAAACTTATCTAAAAAAGCCGTTATTGCACCAGTAAACATAAAATCGGCTGTTAATAAATAAACTTTATTTTGTTAGTCCTTTTTGGTGCAAAGGTATGAAAGGAGCAGCAACATATATGTCAAAAGTTATTGCAGTTACATCCGGTAAGGGCGGTACAGGTAAATCCTCTATCTGCGCTTGCTTAGGCTATGCTCTTGCAAAGCAGGGTTCAAGAACTCTTATCCTGGAGCTTGACTTCGGTCTTCGCTGCCTTGATATCATGCTCGGTATGCAGGGCAACATTACTTACGACCTCGGCGACGTTTTAGCAGGCACTTGTGACGTTTACAAGGCTACAGCCAACGTTAAGATGGCTCAGAACTTAAGCGTAGTATGCGCACCGTCTGACCCATTCGCTCAGGTTAACGCTGAACAGATCAAGAACATCTGTGAAGAAATGAGAAAGTACTATGAATACATCATCGTAGATACATCTGCCGGTATCAACGGCAGCGTATTTGATGTTGTAACTCAGTCAGACCTCATCCTTATAGTTACAACTCCTGACCCTGTATGCGTTCGTGACGCTCAGATGATGTCAGATGAATTCTACAAGAGAGGCAACCAGAAGCAGAGACTTTTAGTTAACAAGGCTAACAAGCGTCTCTTTGACGTTGAGCACGTTGACGACCTTGACGGTATCATCGATACAGTAGGCGTTCAGCTCCTCGGCGTAATCCCTGAAGATAACGCTATTCCTCTCTCAACAGGTAAGGGCAACCCGCTCCCATCAAACTCAATGGGCTTTATGGCATTCTCAGCTATCTCAAAGAGAGTTAAGGGCGAAAACGTTCCTCTTACAATCAAGCAGTTATAATCACAACACCAAGGCGAGTTAAAGGTAGCGCTCCTACCTTTTGAAAGGAATGAAAAGAATATGAATATCGCGCTTATTGCACATGATACTAAGAAAGAACTTATGGTACAGTTTTGCATTGCATACTGTGGCGTTTTAAGCAGACATAACCTATGTGCAACAGGAACAACAGGCAAGCAGGTATCAGAGGCAACAGGTCTTAAGATTCAGAAATACTTAAGCGGCAGACAGGGTGGCGACCAGCAGATCGCGTCAAGAATTTCATGTAACGAAATCGACCTTCTTCTGTTCTTCAGAGACCCTCTCACAGCAAAGCCTCACGAACCAAACGAAATGAACCTGCTCAGATTATGCGATGTTCACAACATTCCTCTTGCTACAAATATAGCTACAGCAGAAGCGCTCATCCACGCTCTCGAAAGAGGCGACCTTGACTGGAGAGAAATCGTAAATCCTGTCAAGGCAAGATAATAAAAAGTTAATACCACAAAGGCTGTGAAGAGGAGTGCGTCTTTAAACCCTTTTACAGAGAGAGCAGCGTATGCTGAAAGCTGCTTATCGCGGAAAAGTCTGCTGACACCTCGGAGCCGTTATCTGACAAAGGATAACCGTTATATCGCGTTAAGATAGCAAAGAAAACCTTATGGGTTTTAAATTCGGGTGGTACCACGGCAAAAACGTCGTCCCTTAAAAGTGGCATATGTCGCTTTTAGGGGGCTTTTTATTTTGTTCTTAAAAATTCTATAGTATCTTAATGATATTATACTATAATAGCTTTAATATTTTACTTTATTCTGAAAGGAAAGATTTTATGGCAATACTTACACAAAGGCCTAAGGGCACGCAGGATGTTACTCCTCGCGAGGTAAGAAAATGGCAGACAGTAGAAAAAGTAGCAGCGCAGACCGCTGAAACCTTCGGTTTCAAGGAGATACGCTTCCCTACCTTTGAACATACAGAGCTTTTCACCCGTTCAGTAGGCGAAACAACAGACGTTGTTCAAAAAGAAATGTATACCTTTATCGACAAGGGTGACCGCTCAATCACATTGCGCCCTGAGGGTACTGCAAGTACAATGAGAGCGCTTTTGGAAAACGGTCTTTTAAATGACGCTCTGCCTTTGAAGGTTTTCTACATCACTCCATGCTTTAGATACGAAAAGCCACAGGCTGGCAGACTCAGAGAATTCCACCAGTTCGGTGTTGAAATGGCGGGTGCACAGTCACCTGTTGCAGACGCTGAGGTCATCTCACTTGCAAGAACAGTTTTGACAAATGTAGGTATCAAAAAATTAAAGCTCTTTATCAACTCTATCGGCTGTCCTGCTTGTAGGGCTCGCTACCACGAGGCTTTAAAGGAATTTTTCTCTGGCAGAAAAGATGAGCTTTGCGAAACCTGCTTATCCCGTCTTGAGAAAAACCCTATGAGAATTTTAGACTGCAAATCGCCTATCTGCTCAGATATCGCAAACGGCGCGCCTGTAATTCTCGATTTTCTCTGCGAGGAATGCTCAGACCACTTTGAAAAGCTAAAGGGTTACCTGACCGCTATGAACATCGAGTTTGAGGTTAACCCTAAGATCGTAAGAGGCCTTGACTATTATACAAAAACTGTATTTGAGTTTGTAACAGAAGAAATCGGCGCTCAGGGCACAGTATGCGGCGGCGGCAGATTTGACGGCCTTATCGAAGAGCTCGGCGGTAAGCCTACTCCTTGTCTTGGCTTTGCTATCGGTCTCGAAAGACTTATTATGCTCGCCGAAAAGCAGGGCGCTCAGTTTATGGAAGATAAAGCGCTTGATTTGTATGTAGCTCCGCTTGATGACAATACTATAACAAAAGCACTCTCACTAACAGCAGCCTTGCGCGAAATGGGCTTTCGAGCAGAAACCGACTCTGTAGGCAGAGGCCTCAAGGCTCAGATGAAATATGCTGACAAGATGGGTGCTCGATACACAATAGTTCTTGGCTCTGACGAAATTGCAAACAACTCAGCAAAGCTCAAGAACATGAAAACAGGCGAGCAGCTTGAAATCTCACTCGGCGATGATTTTGCAGAAAAGTTTATGGCAATCTCAATAGCTGAGGGTATGGAAATTTAATAAAAGGAGAAATTATTATGGATACAATGAAGGGCTTATCAAGAACCCATTACTGCGCCGAAATTCCGCTTACAGAAGGAGCTGAGGTTGTAGTAGGCGGTTTTGTTCAGAAAATAAGAGATTTGGGTAACCTTATCTTTATCGACCTGCGTGACAGAACAGGTATCGTTCAGCTTTCATTCAACGACAATACTGCAAGAGATATCTTTGAAAAGGCAAGAGATGTAAGAACAGAATTCTGCCTTATGGCAAAGGGTATCGTTACAGAAAGAGAAAGCAAGAACAACGAGATCAAGACAGGCTCTGTTGAAATTATGGTTTCAGATTTAAGAATACTTGCTAAGGCTCAGACAACTCCTTTTGAGGTTACAAACTCAGATAAGGTAAACGATGAATTAAAGCTCCGCTACCGTTATCTTGACCTTAGAAACCCAAAATTACAGCAAAACATCATCCGCCGTCACGAAATCGCTCGTGTTACAAGAGAGTATTTCTATGATAACGGCTTTATCGAAATTGAAACTCCTATGATGATGAAGTCAACTCCTGAGGGTGCAAGAGACTATCTCGTTCCGTCAAGAGTTCATCCCGGCAAGTTCTACGCTCTGCCACAGTCACCGCAGATCTACAAGCAGCTTCTGATGATTTCAGGCTATGACAGATACATTCAGCTCGCTCGTTGCTTCAGAGATGAAGACCTTCGTGCTGACAGACAGCCTGAATTTACTCAGATCGACCTTGAAATGTCATTCGTTGATATTGATGACATCTTAAAAATGGCTGAAGGCTACATCAAAACCCTCTTTGAAAAGGTTATGAATATTGATATTCCAATGCCTCTCCCACGTCTTACATTTAAAGACGCTATGGAACGTTTCGGCTCAGACAAACCTGATACACGTTTTGGTATGGAAATTCAGAATATTTCAGAGTTTGCAAAGAAAACTGACTTTGTTGTTTTCAATTCTGCAATCGAAGCAGGCGGTTCAGTTCGCTGTATCGTAGTTGAAAACGGCGCTGCAACATACACAAGAAAAGAAATCGACAAGCTCACAGAACACGCAAAGGGTATCGGCGCAAAGGGCCTTGCATACATCCGCTGGGTTGAAGATGAGCCAAACTGCTCATTTGCAAAATTCTTAAAAGAAGGCGAGCTTGCAGAGCTCTGCAGCCTCGTTGGCGCAAAGAAAGGCGACGTAGTTTTAATTGTTGCTGATAAGGATAAGGTTACTTTACCAACTCTTGGCGCATTAAGACTTATCGCCGCAAAGAAGCTTGATATCATCCCTGATACATTCAATTTCTTATGGATTACAGAGTTCCCATTCTTTGAATATGATGAAGAATCTGACCAGTGGCTCGCTATGCATCATCCATTTACAATGCCTATGGATGAATGCTTAGACATCCTCGATTCAGACCCTGGCAATGTTCGCGCTAAGGCTTATGACCTCGTTTTAAACGGCACAGAGCTTTGCTCAGGTTCAATAAGAATTACCGACTTTGAATTACAGCAGAAGATGTTCAAGGCACTTGGCCTTACAGATGAAGAAATTCAGGCTAAGTTTGGCTTCTTAGTTGACGCTTACCGCTACGGCGCACCACCACACGGCGGTATGGGTATCGGTCTTGACCGTCTTTCAATGATTATGTGCGGTGCAGATTCCCTCAGAGATGTAGTAGCATTCCCTAAGGTACAAAACGCTTCAGAGCTTATGAGCGACTGCCCATCAGTTGTTGACGCTCAGCAGCTTTCAGACCTCTCAATCGCCTGCATCACAAAGGACGAAGAATAAAATCAAAAAGATATAAAAATAACGGACTGAGTTTTCTCAGTCCGTTTTCTTTTTGCTTTAATTTTATAAGTTTATACCTTCTTTACAGGCACCCATATTTCACCGTGATCAGGGTCAATATAAAATTCTAAGTTATAGTTGCCCGCAAGCTCGTATTCTCTGCAGTTTGGCAGCCATTCACTCCAGATTTTTGTATTCACACTCTGCAAAGCCTCAGGGCATTTACCGCTGTATGGAAATACCGCCCATATGCCCGCTTCAAAGGTGATGGTTTTAAATTCCTTTTCAATCTCAAAGCAAGGCAGATACAAATCTGCAATATAGTAGTCAAACTCCTTGCCGTTTGAGTCAACGCAAGCACCAAAAACGCCCTTTATCTTCTCACCGCCACCGCTTGCATAATGCTCCTGCCAGAACGAAGGCACTTCTGTATAAGAGGTTTCTGTATTAAACCTTCTGCAAAAGCCCTTGATAGTAAATGCTGCCTTTTGTGATATTCTGTACTCGATCATATTTCCGCCCTCCAGCTTCAGTTTAATTCTTATGGGAGATATAGATTTTATACTAGCCTTTTTCTCCCTTGCAGCCGTAGGAGATACTCCGTGAAATCTTGTAAAAGCACGGGTAAAGCTATCGTGAGATTCGTAGCCGTATTTTAGCGCTATATCAATGATTTTTTCGTCTGTTGATAAAATTTCCTCAGCGGCAAGAGTAAGCCTGCGGTTTCTTATGTATTCGCCCACCGTCTGCGAGCATAAAACCCCGAATATCTTCTGAAAATAAAATTCAGAGATACAGGCCTTTGAAGCTATCTGCGAAATAGTTATATCCTCGCAGATGTTTTGCTCGATAAAATCGATAGCGCTCTGTATGCCCTGCGCCAAGTTATCCATTTGTCATCAACTCCTTTGACTGTATTTTCATTATACAGCCATAATTTTCAAAACGCTTTGCATTTTCTGCTCTTTTGTGCAAAGCTATCTGCCAGCCCAGGTAAGTGCTGCGTTTATCGCTCTTTCCCAGTTTGTTTTTAAAACATAAGTATCCATAATGTCACGAGGAGTAAATACCGTGTTCTTGCAGGCTGAGAACTCTGATTTATCCTTTACTATACCACAGCCGAGCATCGCAAGGCGCGCAGCCCCCAGCGCTGTACTCTCTGTGATTTCAGGGCGCACAACATCGCAGTAAAGTAAATCTGACTGAATCTGCATCAAAAAGTTATTTGCACTAGCCCCGCCGTCAACTTTGAGCGACCTGATAGTAATATTGCAGTCGCTCTCCATCGCCTTCAAAACATCATAGCTCTGAAGCGCTAGGCTCTCAAGGGTTGCTCTTATGATATGAGCGCGGTTTGTACCACGGTGAATACCGAAGATACAGCCTCTTGCACTGCTGTTCCAATAAGGCGTACCCATTCCCGCAAAGGTAGGTACAACAACAACGCCCTCGCTGTCACGAACACTCGTAGCAATTGCCTCGCTATCCTTTGCATTATCTAAAATCTTTATCTCATCTCTCAGCCACTGAACAGCTGCACCCGCAACAAAAACAGAGCCTTCAAGCGCATAGCATATCTCACCCTCGCCCGTAGCGGCAATAGTTGTCAGCAGACCGTTTTTTGAGTCAACAGCCTCATCGCCCGTATTCATCAGCATAAAACAGCCCGTACCGTAAGTATTCTTAACATCGCCCTTTGAAAAACAGCCCTGACCGAACAAAGCGGCCTGCTGATCGCCTGCAATACCGCAGATCTTTATAGGCGCACCGATTACTGTAGGGTCGCATACGGCAAGCTCGCCGTAAGACGCCACGACCTCCGGCAGCATACATTCAGGAATATTGAAATACCCTAAAAGCTCTTTATCCCAGCAATTTTTGTGAATATTATAAAGCATTGTTCTCGAGGCATTTGTTCTGTCGGTGATATGAGCTTTGCCGCCTGTTAATTTCCACACAAGCCAGGTATCAACAGTGCCAAACAAAAGCTCGCCGTTTTCTGCCCTTTGCCTTGCGCCCTCAACATTATCCAATATCCATTCAAGCTTTGTTGCGCTGAAATACGGGTCTGCAATAAGGCCCGTTCTCTGGCGGGCTATTAAATCATAGCCGTCCTTTTGCATCCTCATTATTCTTGGCTCGGTTCTTCTGCACTGCCATACTATCGCATTATAAACAGGTTCGCCCGTATTTTTATCCCACACGATAGTAGTTTCACGCTGATTTGTAATGCCAAGGGCCGCTATATCGTCATACCCTGCCCCTGCCTTTGCAATACATTCGGCAGCTACAGCAATCTGAGATGACCATATCTCATTTGGATCATGCTCTATATAGCCGTTACCGGTATAGATCTGAGTAAACTCCTTTTGCGCTACTGATTTTATGTTGCCCTCTTTATCAAACAAAATCGCTCTTGAGCTTGTTGTTCCCTGGTCAAGAGATAAAATATACATAGAAAACCCCTCCTATATGAAAATACCGCATAGCATAAGCTATGCGGTAACATTTTCTTTAATTAGAAATCTGACTTTTCTTCCAAAACATCTTCAATCTTGTCAAGGTCAGCCTCGATATCATCTGTAACTTCAGCTACAGCTTCTTCTACTGCGTCAACAACCTCTTCACAGTCGCAACCGCAATCGCATTCGCCTTCGCAGTCACAGCAATCGCACTCTTCAAAATCGAAATCTTCTTCGAAGTATTCTTCTTCTCTTTCCTTCTTCTTCTTGAGAGCGAAAATAGCAGCTGCCGCACCGCCGATTACAGCGAGAGCACCAAAGATTTTACCTGCCTTACCCATATTTAACATCTCCTTAGATTATTATTTAAACAAACCCTTAATCGCTTGTTCTGTATATGTTATTGTAACATATTTTATCACAAATTTCAACCGTTTTTTGGCAAAAATCTCAATATTTTTTTAAGAGCGTTACATATCTCCCGATTCATGCAACAAAATCGAGGTTATCGCCATAGGCGCTGTTTCGCATCGCAGAATCCTCTGCCCGAGCCATACAGCCAAAATGCCGTTTTCTTCAAGTCTTTTGATTTCATCCTCTGAAAAGCCGCCCTCTGCGCCAACAAAAACACCTATACTCTTTTTACCCAGAACAGTTTTATTGTTTACAGGCTCCGAGCCGTTTTCATAGCAAACTATTGCACCATCGAGTGCTTTTGCATCAGAAATAGTCTTATCAAAGCTCAGTATTCCCGAAATTTCAGGGATTATTCCTCGCCCCGACTGCTTTGCGGCCTCCTCAGCAATCTTTTGGTAACGTGTGAGCTTTTTTTCAAACGATTTGCTGTCAGGCCTTGAAACACATCGGGATGTCAAAACAGGTACTATCCTGCAAACGCCGAGTTCAACGCATTTTTGAATTATAAGCTCCAGCTTGTCGCCCTTTGGCATTGCCTGATAAAGCGTAATTGAAAGCGCAGGCTCCGCCTTTGAGCGCTCTGATGAGATAACAGAGCATACTACCTCGCTGTCAGAGATAGTATCAATAGTAGTATTATACTCTATCCCCCCACAGCATACTATAAGCTCATCGCCCAGGCGCATTCTCAATGAACGCCCGATATGCCTTGCATCATCGCCCGTGATATACGCCTTAGCTGAATCTATACTGTCAACAAAAAATCTTGGCATAAGTTATCCTTTCTTTAGCAAAGCTCAAAGTCAACCTCGCCAGCACTCACATTGCAGGCTACAACCTTAACCTTAACCTTCTGCCCTACTTCGTATTTAACGCCCGTATTTGAATTTCTGATAGACAGCCCCTCTGTAACATCGTAGCTGCCATCGCCCATACTCTCGATTTTTACAAGTCCCTCGCAGGTGTTCTCAAGTGTTACAAATACGCCAAAATCCATAACCGAGCAGATGACGCCCTCAAACTCTTCACCGATAAAGGCTGACATATATTCCGCCTTGTAGCAGTCCTCACAGCCGCGCTCAATGCGCATAGCCCTGATTTCAGCGTCGGTTGAATGTTCAGCAGAAGCGTTTGCAAACTTCTGGAATTTGCGGTTTGTTTCAGATGAACTCTTGTTTTCTAAAAACTCGCTCATAATTCTGTGAATTGTAAGGTCAGGGTAACGTCTGATAGGCGATGTGAAATGCGCGTAATCAGAAAGCACCAGGCCATAATGCCCGATAGGCTCCACGCTGTATTTAGCCTTTGCCATTGAGCGCAAAACGAGGTTATTTATAACGAGCGCTTTATCTGTATCCTTTGAGTTTTTGAGGATTTCGCTCATATGAGCAGGCTTTAAAATGCCCGACTTGTGAGGCGGAATTTCAACACCCAGTATCGACAAGGTCTGACAGAGATTATCTATCTTATCTTCTGCAGGGTCTTCGTGGATACGATAAACAAAGCAGAGCTTGTTTTCTTCGCCAAATCTTGCCGCACACTCGTTTGCAACGAGCATAAAATCCTCGATAAGCTCTTCATAAAAGCCTCGCTGACGAGGGATAACATCTATACATCTCTCATTTTCATCGATAACGAGCTTGCTTTCAGCCGTTTCGAGCTGTGGCGCACCACGGTTTAATTTATTCTGCCTTAGAATTTCTGACAGCTTTTCCATTTGAGGCAAAACAGCCATTACGCATTCATACTTTTTGAGTGTTGCCTCATCTGCAACGCCGCTTTTAATGTCGTTGAGCTCCTTATAAACGCCCTTGATCCTTGAGCGGATAACTGTCTTTTCAAAGCGGTAGGATAAAATCTCGCCTTCTTCTGAAAGCTCGATGAGCGCTG
>CALBJC010000129.1 GCA_937892655.1 uncultured Clostridia bacterium
CTCTGAACCCTTATTTCTGTACGGGTATCTATAGAAGATGTAGCTTCGTCAAGAATGAGCATAGGAGGTAGCGAAAGCATAACTCTTGCAATACATAAAAGCTGTTTTTGTCCCTGAGAAAGATTTGAACCATCCTCAGTAATTATCGTGTCATATCCCTGCGGCAAACGCTTGATAAAGCTGTGAGCAAATGCTGCTTTTGCCGCTGCTACGATCTCTTCTTCAGTAGCGTCAGGTTTGCCAAATGTTATATTATCTCTTACAGTACCCGAGAACAGCCATGTCTCCTGAAGTACCATACCATAAGAGCCTCTGAGGCTCTCTCTTGTGCAATCAGTAACAGGAATACCCGCTACCTTGATGACACCTCGGTTTACATCATAAAATCTCATAAGCAGATTTATGATAGTAGTTTTACCGCAGCCGGTAGGGCCTACAATAGCTATTCTCTGACCAGGCTTTACCGAAAGATTCAGATCCTCGATAAGTGGCTTTTCCGGAACATATGAGAAGTAAACATCATCGATTTCAACCGAGCCGTCGCAGTTTTTGATAACTGCGGCATTTTCAATTTCAGGCTTCTGCTCTTGCATATCAATAATTTCAAAAACTCGCTTTGCGCTTGCCAGTGCGCTCTGTAATTCAGTGATAACGCCTGAGATTTCGTTAAAAGGCTTTGTATACTGATTAGCGTATGTCAAAAAGCATGAAAGCTGACCGACTGACAATCTGCCTCCTACTGCCATTACAGCTCCGAGTATGCCAACAGCGGCATATACAACGCTGTTTACAAATCGGGTGGTCGGGTTTGTAAGCGCTGAGAAGAATAAGGCTTTAACGCCGCAAACTCTTAAATTTTCATTTATTTTTGAAAATCTTTCCTCTGCGTCATCCTCATAGCCGAATGATTTTACAACCTTCTGATTTGAAACCATTTCGTTTACAAGAGAGGTCATTTGGCCTCTGATAACAGATTGCTCCTTGAACATATTGAATGTTCTTTTAGCAACAAATGATGAAACAAAAAGCGAAAGGGGAGTAATAACGACTACAACAAGCGTAATCTTAACGTTTATTGTAAGCATAAAAAACAGTGTGCCGATAATTGTGATAAGGCCCGTAAAAAGCTGAGTAAAGCCCATGATAAGACCGTCAGAGATCTGCTCAGTGTCAGTAACAATACGGCTTATAATATCTCCGTGTGGGTTAGTATCGATATATTTTAAATCAACATTCTGAATTTTCAAGAACGCCTTTTCTCTGATATCCTTAACCGTTTCGTATGTTATCTTGTTTGTGCAGATATTCATTATCCATTGTGCAAGGGCGGTTATTGCAATAACAATCCCAAGCTTTATCATCATATCGCGCAGTTTATCAAAATCAACATTGCCCTTGCCCACGATAAGGTCAATAGCGTCACCCGTGATAACAGGTGCCCATAATGTCAGTCCGACGCTTATTGCCGCAAAAATCAGCGAGAACAAAAGATAGTGGATATAAGGCTTTGCAAAGCCTAAAAGCCTTGAAAGAATAGGTTTATTTTTCATTATTCTTTGCCTCCCTTCACAGCTTCATCAGAAGATACCTGAGAAAGACAAATTTCATTATATACCTCACAGCCTGCAAAAAGCTCATCGTGAGTGCCAATGCCAACTACAATGCCATCATCAAGAACAACAATCTTGTCAGCGCTCTTTATACTCATACATCTCTGAGAAACGATAAATACTGTCATATTATCGGTTTTTTCTCTGAGATTCTTTCTCAGAGCCGCGTCTGTTGCATAGTCGAGTGCTGAAGATGAGTCATCAAGAATCAAGATTTCAGGCTTTGATACGAGCGCTCTTGCAATAGTAAGGCGCTGTCTCTGACCGCCGGATAAATTCTTACCGCCCTGCAGAATCATAGTATCAAGCCCATCAGGCTTTTCTCTTACAAAATCTGCAGACATCGATATTTCAAGCGCCTCCCAGATTTCTTCATCTGTAGCATCCTTCTTGCCCCACCTGATATTGTCCCTGATAGTGCCTGAGAATAAAACCGCACTCTGCGGTACAATGCCGATTTTTGAACGAAGCTGAGAGAGCTTATATTTTTTTACATCAACGCCGTCAACCAAAACCTCACCGCGATTAGCGTCATAAAAACGCGGGATAAGGTTTATAATTGATGATTTACCGCTACCCGTACCACCGATAATACCGATAGTCTGACCAGCCATTGCGTCAAAGCTTATGTTTTCAAGCGAATATTCATCAGATTCATAAGTCATATAAACATTCCTGAAAGATACCTTAGGAGTATCAGCTGATGGCTTTAATTCTAAAATTTCATTTCCTTCATCTGTGATAGTAGGCTTTATATCAAATGTATCATTGATTCTAGCAGCACTTGCTGTTGCCTTAGTAACGTTTGTAATCAGTATCGACAATGCCATAAGAGCTAAAAGAATCTGAGTCATATAATTTACAAGCGCTATAACCTCACCTTGGGTAATAACACCGTTATAAACCGCATTACCGCCATTTTTGATAATAACGATAATTGCAAGATTTACTATAACGTAGGTAAGAGGATTTAAAAGTGCAGAAATTCTGCCTGCCTTTACAGAAGTATCCTGAAGGTCATCGCAGGCCTGCGAAAAACGCTCAATCTCTCTGTCCTGACGTGAAAACGCTCTTATAACTCTTACACCGACTAAATTTTCTCTTGTTATAAGAGAAATTCTGTCAAGCGTTTTCTGAATTTTTTTGTAAAGCGGAATTGAAAAAGCCATAATCGTATAGATTACAACAGCAATAACAGGTGTTGCAATCAAAAAGATGAGTGCCAGCTTTACGTTGATTGTAAACGCCATTATAAGCGCACCTAAAACTATAAAAGGAGAACGCAGAAATAATCTTAAAATCAGGTTTACACCCGTCTGCGTCTGATTTATATCGTTTGTCATTCGGGTAATAAGTGATGGCGTGCCTATTTTATCGATCTGAGCGTGAGATAACGAGTTTATGTGCTTGTAAAGTGCGTTTCTCAGTTGTGTGCCAAAGCCCATAGAAGCCTTTGCCGCAAAATATTGCGCTGTCAGAGAGCATACAAGCCCTGTAAAGCCAAGCAGAATTAAAACCCCACCCATTTTATAGATATGGGCGTTATCGCCATTTTTGATACCTGTATCGATAATCGATGCCATAACAAGCGGTACTATAAGCTCAAAAATAGCTTCTGTAAGCTTGAAAAGTGGCCCGATAATACTTTCTTTTATATAACCCTTAAGGTAACGAGCAAGTCTGAACATTATATTTCTCCCATTATATTACATATTTAATTCATTATAACACATTCTAAAAAGATTTTCCACATTTTTTTGTAAATAAAAATAAAAACGGAAAGATTTATTCTTCCCGTTTTGTATAAATTATTTAACTTGTTATTCTGACTGCCTTTTGAGCTTTGCCGCAAGTAATGCAAGTGACAAGAAAGCTATTGCAAACACAAGCTCAACTGCCATACATTCAAAAGCAGGTTTTAAGTTCTTGAGCGTTACATTGCCAAGAGGGGAGATAATGTCATTAGCCTTTACAAACCAGTAACCAGGGTTAACAACCGCACCCTTGAGAACGCTTTCTTGCATCATACTCTGCGGTACAAATACACCACCTGTGAATGCAACGCCGAGTGAAACAACGTTTGAAATGGCTGTAATGGTATTTCTGCTGTTTACAACATTTGCAACGAAAAAGCCTATCGACATACAAACCAGTGAGAAAATGAATGCGTTTATCACAAGGAACAGGCCGTTTTTAGAGAGGATGATATCCTTGTTCAAACAAATTCCCAAAATCATAAAGATTATAAAGATAACTATTGTTGTGATAACCGAGCAGAGAATAAGCGCTAAGTTGAAGTGATTAGGGTTTACCGGTGAGCATAGGTTTCTTCTCTTAATCTCACGGCTGTTTAAAATGTTGAATGCAAGCGGGATAACAAAGAGTAAAAGTGCCATTAAAGGATAAGCCAGGTAATTCATAAATGAAGCAGGGTTATATCCGCTATTGTTTTGCTTGTTGAGAACTTCAACCTGTGCTGTGTTTTCAACTGCTGCATTGATTTTATCAAAATCAAATTCGCCAAGACCGTTATAGTAAAGCTTTGCTGTTGAAAGATATGAGTTTGTCAGCATATCAATGTAAACGCCGCTTGATGAGCCAGGATACTTATATGTCTTGAGGCTCATTGGCGACTCAGTAGTAAAGCTGTCGCCAAAGCCCTCAGGTATTATGAGTACATATTCTGCAACACCGTATAAAACAGCGTCTTTGATTTCTTCTTCGCTGTCGCCTACGTTGACCTTAGTTGTCTGACTTGTAATGTAGCTTTCAAGATTTTTTGAAATCTCAGAGTCATCGTAGTTTACAACATCAACATTAGTTGCCTTTGAGTTAAAAGCCTCAGCTTCAGGAGGGGATGAAAGATTTGTAGTAAGAATTGCAACGCCTACAAATATGCAGATATACATAATAACAGTACCCAGCATATTGTTGAGCATAAGCTTTGCGTATATCTTAAATGCTTGCATATTTCTGCCCCCTTGCTATTGTAAATGTAGCTACAGTAAATACAACTGTCATAATGAGAAGTATGATCACGTTTTCATAGAAACGCTCTGAAACGCCGTAGAATAAAAGACCGTACAGACCGTCAGTTATCAGGTTTACAGGGTTTATTTTCTGAATAAACGGAACATATCTGTCAAGGTAGTATTTGATGTGAGTTGACATCATACCGCTCATTGCTGAAAAGCCGAGTGAAACGCCAACGATAAGGCCGTTTTTGAAGTTTGCCGATTTCTTGACTGCAATACATACAAATCCGCCTATTGCAACACAGGTCGCTGAGCCTAAGAGTAAGAGCAGAATTATTGCTAATGTATGGTTGCCCATATCTATTGATAAGAAGTATTTTATATAAATAAAGCAAAGAACATTTGAAATGAATGTTGTAATTAAAACGCCAAGCATATTTGCCGCAAAAACTATACTTTTTCTTATAGGTGATGAGCATACTCTTGCCGCCAGCGGTGACTGATTAGCCTGAAGAGTTTCAACAACATTTATCATATTAGTTGAGCCCATCATAGCCGCCATACCAAAAATAGTGAAGAAGAAAACAGAAACTATATCGTAGTTGCCCTCTTCGTTGAGAGGAACTTCTTCAACAAAGCTTTCCTGATTGCCGATCGTTTCAATAAAGCCATTTGATAAAGCCATAGGGTTTTGTGTAACAATATCCGTTACCGCCTGAGTAGTCTGCAGATATGTATCTAAAACAAACTTTGAAATGCTCTGGTCAATACCATTCTGACCAACATAAAGCTTTAATGTATCATTTTCTGTTGTAACAACGCCCGTAACCTTGCCATCCTTTAAAAGCTCAATTGCATTTTCATACTCATCAATTGAAAGCTCAAACATCTGAGTATCCTTCAAAACCTTGTAAAACTGATCGCTTTCGGATGTGTTACAAACGATAAGGTTTATTTCATTGAACTTTTCGGCTGTGATATGAGAGAATGCGATATAGAATAATGTTGCAAGAATAACAGGGAAGATAATAAGCCAGAAAGCGTCAAATTTAGTTGAGAAAATAATTTTTATTCTCGTTTTGAATGCGTGAAAAAACAAAATTTATTCTCCTCTCTTATTCGTTGTCACGAAGCTGCTTGCCTGTAATTTCAAGGAATACGTCGTTTAAAGTAGGTAATTCTGAGTAAAGTCTGCCATAAGCGATATTATGCTCATTTAAGTATGACAAAACGTTTGTAAGGTTGCATTTACCGTTTTTGAAGGATAATTCAAGGTTGTTATCCTTGTATGAGATATTGATGATATTCTCAAGTGACTTAAAGCCTGAAAGCTGCTCATCTGTAAGGTTATATGCTTCAATTTCAATTCTCTCACCGAGTGAAATCATAGCTTTAAGCTCCTGATTTGTACCCTGCGCTACAATCTTACCCTTGTCAAGAATAGCTATTCTTGAGCAGATCTGCTCAACCTCATCCATATAATGTGATGTATAAATTACAGTAGCGCCCTGCTCATTGAGTTTTTTGATACCCTCTAAGATGTTGTTTCTGCTCTGTGGGTCAACCGCAACTGTCGGTTCATCTAAAATGATAAGCTCAGGCTTGTGAGCGATACCGCAAGCGATGTTGAGCCTTCTGAGCAAACCGCCGGAGAGCTTTTTAGGCTTGCTCTTTATAAAATCGCCAAGACCTGTAAACTCAATAGCCTCATCAACAAGCTTTTTTCTCTCATTCTTGTCAGTAACGTAAAGACCGCAGAAATAATCGATATTATCGTAAACTGAAAGCTCCTCAAATACCGCAACATTCTGTGAAACGATACCGATTTTTGCTTTTGTTTCATAAGATGAAGGTGTCATTTCTTTACCAAAAATCTTAATTTCGCCCTTGTCAATTTTCAGAAGTGATAAAAGGCAGTTTATAGTTGTTGATTTACCGCTTCCGTTAGGACCTAAAAGGCCAAAAATCTCACCCTTCTTGATCTGAAGGTCAAGGTGGTCAACCGCAGTAAAATCGCCGTATCTTTTAACTAAGTTTTTAATCTCAACAATCATTTTAATACTCCTTTGCGTGTCGTTATGCTTTAATTATATATAAATGTTTGTCATATGGTAAGTGAATTTACTCACAACTTTATATGACAAATGTCATTTTTGACTTTTTTGATAAAAGCTGTTACAATAATAAAAACATCAAAAAAGGGGGTAGTTGCCATAAACAGAGTAGTTGACAGATTAGTAGCGGTAGTATTCTGCGCATTTTTGAGCTTTTTTGCCATAAAGCCCCTTTTTGCGATAGTTGTTGTTCTAGCGGCAATTACCATAACAAGCCTTATTGAGTATTTTGAAGATAAAAGGCTTATCATAGCGCTTACTGTCATTGTGATTATAGCGTCGCTATTTACTCCGTATGCACTTTTTTTATTTACAGTTTTAGCGTATGACGCATTTACGGATAAGAAAACGGCAATTATATATCTGTTCTGCATATTCCCGATGTTTTTAAATGTAAGCGGTGATAATCTCTTTTTTATCGCCCTGGGTACAGTGGTAGCGGCATTACTTGTAATAATGCGTTACAGAACAGATATAGCTGATAAAATTCATCAGAGCTACATAAAACAGCGTGATGATTATGATGATGCCGATGTGGCGCATAAGTATGCAATGAGCAGGATTTTAAAAGAGCAGGATAACGAAATAAATGTAGCTATCCTTGCAGAGAGAAACCGCATTGCCAGAGAAATTCACGATAACGTAGGTCATCTGCTTTCAAGCTCTATTTTACAGCTTGGCGCTCTGATGACAGTAAACCGTGATGAAAATACAAACGAAATGCTCGGCGCTTTAAAGGATACTCTTTCAGAGGGTATGAACTCGGTAAGAAGCAGCGTTCATAACCTTAGAAACGAAAGTATCGACCTTAAAAGTCAGCTTGACAGAATTATAGACAGTTATACCTTTTGCGAAATAGAGCTTTCCTATGATGTCAGCGAGGATCTAGACGCAAATTTAAAGTATGCGGTAATTGCAATAATAAAAGAATGCCTTACAAATACCTCAAAGCATTCAGACGCTACTAAGGTTAAAATCTCAGTCTATGAGCATCCGCGCCTTTTACAGCTTGTAGTGTCAGATAACGGCAGTAAGGTAATAGATAATAGAATAACAAGCGGTATGGGTATTGAAAATATAAAACAGCGAGTAAAAGCGCTCGGCGGTACTCTCAATATAGGTACATCAAATGGCTTTTCGGTATTTGCATCGTTTGTTTTGAAAAATGAAGGGGAATAACAATGAGGGTAGTAATTACAGATGACGATAAACTAGTAGCCTTATCCTTGAAAACAATTCTTTCAGCACAAGAGGGTATCGAGGTTTTAGCGATAGGCTCAAATGCCGATGAAGCAATAGCCTTGTATCGTGAGCATCGCCCTGACATAATGCTTATGGATATCAGAATGGGCGAAAAAACGGGTATTGATGCGGCAAAGGTGATTTTAAGCGAGGATGCAAATGCCAGGGTTTTATTCTTAACAACCTTTTCAGATGATGAATATATAACCCAGGCGCTCAAAATCGGCGCAAAGGGGTATATCTTAAAGCAGAATTATGAAAGTATCGTTCCCGCATTAAACGCCGTTGAGCATGGTCAGAATGTTTTCGGTGAAGAGATAGTAAATAAGCTTCCGTCACTTTTAGAGAAAAACGAAAAGAAATCAGCGTCAGAGTATGGTCTCAACGAAAAAGAAGAGCAGATTATAAACCTCGTAGCGCAAGGGCTTTCAAACAAAGAAATTGCCAACGAAATGTTCTTAGGTGAGGGAACTATCAGAAACTATCTCAGCGTAATACTAGAAAAGCTCTGTCTGCGTGACAGAACTCAGCTTGTAATTTTCTATTTCAATTATCTCAAGTAGGTGATAAGAATGTATCTGTCAGAATACTGTGATGTAGAGTATTTGGCTAAAAAGAATGTAGTGTTTGTAAAATGGAAGAAATTCTGTTCTTTTGATGATTACAGAAAGCCTCTTTTGTATGCGCTTGAAATCATAAAAGAGCATAAGTGCGATTATGTAGCCGATACAAGAGACGGCTTTGAAAATATCGCAGAAGATACAAAATGGGTAGCAGATTTCTTTATGCCAAAGGCTGCAGAATACGGTTGTAAATGTATCTGGTTTGTTATTGATAAAGAAAACTCTTTAAAAGATGAACTTGAAGGTCAGCAGTCAGATTCTGCCGATATAATCAGCTTTAAATACATATATTCACTCGATGAAATATAAAAAATCCCCTGAAAACTTCAGGGGATTTTTTGCTTTATTAAACTTCCTGCGGAAGCGGAGTATTTTTATAGAGTGCCTTCATAATAAGCGGGGTTGCTATTGATGAGGTGATGATAAGTAAAATTACCGATGTAAAGTAGATAGGATTTAAAAGACCTCCCGAAAGACCCTTTTGTGAAACGATAAGTGCTACCTCGCCTCGTGTCATCATACCAACGCCGATTTTGAGCGCCTCTTCGTTTTTGAATCTGAACATCTTTGCTATAAGTCCGCAGCCGATGATTTTTGATACAAGCGCTACTGCTACAAATGCGATTGAGAATAAAAGCAGTGAAGCTGTAATGCCTGAAAATTCAGTCTTTAAGCCGATTGAAGCAAAGAATACAGGACCAAACAGCATATATGAGCTTATATCCATCTTTTCAGCGATATATTTTGAATCTCTGATGTTGCAAAGAATGATACCCGCAACATAAGCACCCGTAATATCAGCAATGCCAAATCTCCACTCAGCGATGTATGCAAGCGCAAAGCAAAGACACAATCCCATAATAGGAACTCTTCTGCTGTGAGGATGCTTTGAGTCCATCTTCTTGAAGAAATAGTAGATTACAAAGCCTACAGCCGCCGCAAAGATGAAGAATAAAACGGTGTTTCTTATAACGTTAAGAGGGTTTGAGTCAGGTGACTTGAAGCCGATAACAAATGTTAAAACGATAATGCCGATTACGTCATCGATGATAGCCGCTGAAAGAATAAGTGTACCGATTTTGCCCTTTAAGTGACCCAGCTCCTTGAGCGTTTCAACTGTGATACTTACAGATGTTGCTGTCATAATAACGCCTATGAAAACTGCCTTGTAGAATCCTTCTGAGCCAACACTGTCAAATCCGTAGAAGCCGCCATACAGCAGATAACCGCCAAGCAGAGGGATAAATACACCTGCGCAGGCGATAGCCAGAGCGATAGGACCTGTTTTCAAAAGCTCCTTGAGGTCAGTTTCAAGACCTGCAGAGAACATCAGAAGAATAACGCCGATCTCAGCCATCTGTAAGAGAAAATCTGTCTGTTCAACGAGTCCTAAAACCGAAGGACCGATAAGAAGACCTGCAATGATTTCACCTACAACCATAGGGGCTTTAACCTTTCTTGCAAGAAGACCGAAGCATTTAGCGAATAAAATTATAATAGCAAGGTCTTTAAAGAATTCAAAAGACTCCATTTTATAGCTTCCTTTCAAAAATAACTTACCAAAAATCAATTATATAACTTAAATATTTACATTTCAAGTATATTTTCAAAAATCAGTTTTTCATACAAAAACGGATATATAAAAAGGTAAAATTATGTTCAAAGTCATTGACAGTAATTTTTTGGTGTAGTATACTAAAATTAGTTATAATATGTAGTTTTTGCTACGAAAGGGATGTCTAAATGATGTTTAAACGCAGTATGCTTTTAAAGTCAATATCATTGATATGCGCATCGGTTGTGAGCTTCACGGCAATGTGCGCTACTGCTTTTGGCGAAATCTCAAGCCTGAGCGTCACACCGTCAAATGAAGATAAAAACTTTTTGCCTGATGAGATAATGTCAAATTATCGGCAGACTGTATATAATATCGAAAACGGCCTTTCAACCAGTGAAGCCAATACCGCTATCCAAACATCTGATGGTTATATTTGGATAGGCAGCTATGGCGGCCTTTACCGCTTTGACGGTAAGAATTTCTGGCTGCAGAGCGACCCTGACAGAGTTTTTACTCCTGCCAACATCAACATTTTGTTTGAAGGCAGCGATAAGCGTTTGTGGATAGGTACAAACGACAAGGGTATCTATTCCTTTGATAATCAGAGATTTGTATCCTATGAGTATTCCGCTAATGGTCAGAATTCAGTTTATGATATAGTCGAGAGTAATAATACCATATTCTATTCATCAGTTAACGGCGTTTTTGCGATTGATGAAAACGGTGAGTCAAAATCTGTAGATATTGATTACCTTTCAAATAATACTGTAAATGACCTTGACGTCGATTCATCAGGTAATGTATGGGGAGTATTATCTGATGGTAATGTAATATGCTTTTCATCTGACGATATGAACTTAGTATCATATCTTACCGAGGAGCAGACAGGTGTATTTGCATACAGCATTATGATTGACAGCGATGATAATATCTATATCGGCTCATCTGAAAATGAGCTTGTAGTATTAAATCAGGAGCTTGACATTTTAAAAAACTATGAGTTTTCAGAGCTCGATTCATTAAACTCGATTTACGAGGATAATGTTGGCTTGGTATGGGTATGTACCGATGATGGCCTTGCAGTTATAAATCATGCAAAATCTCAGAATAAAGCCGTTGAAATCACATCCCAGCTTTTGGTTCATCAGTCTATCGAAGGAATGTTTGAAGACTATGAGGGCGGTATATGGCTTGTATCATCGAGAATGGGTGTTCTGAGAATGACCAGAACCGATTTTAAGGATTACAGTAAGGTGCTTGGAATTTATGATGACGTTATAAATACTGTTTTGGTTTATAACGGCGATATCTGCGTTGGTACAGACAGCGGCCTTTTTATAAAAAGGAATGATTCTCTTCTTACTCAGACTGATTTTGGTTTGCCAGAGCATTTAAGAGTAAGATGCACATATATCGACAGTAAGAATAATCTATGGATTTGTACCTACAACGGTCTTGTAAAGTTTGATGGCACAAATGCCAAAGTATTCAATGTTGAAAACAGCGGTCTTGTCAGCGAACGCTTCAGAACAGTTACCGAAGACGCTGACGGCAGGATTATCGCAGGTACTGACAGAGGTATTGCAATTATTGAAAATGATAAGTGCACAAAATTCTTAACCTCTGAAGATGGCCTTGAAAATCCGTTTATCCTTACTCTTTACGCAGATGACATCGGTAATATATATATCGGTTCAAACGGTAAGGGTATTTATCTTCTCAGCGGCTATGAAATAACCCCGTATTTACAGAATAGCAGCTTTGATTCAGGCATAATTCTCAGAATAACTGATGATATCAATTCAGACGGATTCTTTGTATGCTCATCAAATAATATCTATTACTGCACAGCCGATAGCGTAGATCATATTTCGTCATTTGGCCATAGCTCAGGTTCGTTGTTTGATGTTCTTTTTATTTCTAATGATACAATGTGGATATTATCTGCAAATGGTGTCTTTGAAGTGCCTTATAACGATGTTATCAACAATCAGTGCAGAAGCGTGAAAAACATCAATAGAAACAATGGTATAACTATGTCTGTAACTGCCAATTCCTTCAACTTCTTTGATAAAAGAACAAAGACAGCATATATCTG
>CALBJC010000130.1 GCA_937892655.1 uncultured Clostridia bacterium
CCGAATACACTATGATATATATGCTTAAATCCCCAAAGACCTGTGCTGTTAATGGTATTAAAGATGTAATGAATAAAAATCTGCATCTTGACATACCTGCCAGTGTTGAAATTGAGGGGAATACCTACTGGGTGAATGAAATATTTGAAGAGGGCTTCTGGAGTGACGGTCACGATTATATAAAAGCATTGACATTGCCGGAAACTGTTACCCGTATAGACAGAGGAGCATTTTGTCAATGTCGTTTCTTAGAGAGCGTATACATTCCCGATTCGGTAACCTTTATAGATGAGATAGCATTTGGATGCTGTACTTCCTTAAAATCTGTCAGCCTGCCTGCAAATGTAGAAATAACAAAAGACAGCTTTGATAGACGCAAGTCACTTGTCATAACAAGACGAGAGCCTGCTCAGGCTAACGCCGAACAGAGCACTAGCGGCACAGATAAGAAAAATGAAAGCCTGCCCGATGAGAATATGCCTGTATGGAATGGCAAAAAGACGTTTACCCACGATAATTTTGGCGAGCTTTCGGAAATAGACAAGCTGCAGGTCCTCACAGACTGCGAATGTATGGAGTTCAAGTGCTCAGTTGAAAATTATTTCAAGTATCGTGAGCAGGGTAAGAAAGAGGGCTTTGTTCCCGTTATCGTTGCAACGGACGATATATTCTTTGAACAGCTTGAAGCACTTCTGAAATGCGATGGCGAAAGCTCTATTTCCAAGATTCAGAAAATCGTAGAGGAATACCACGAAAAGATGTTAGCGATGCCTGTTGAAGACGGCAAGGCATATCTTGAAAAGAATCATATCGATGGTGAATGGGACGACGATGTGGATCTGGACGGCGATGAATATGAGGCATCAGACGAATTCACAAAAGGTGGCTACCTCGTGAAAGTTCCCGTTACCGAGCCTTGGCGTATCTGGGCATATCTGCCCTACGGCGGCTGGAATGCCTGCCCGAAGGTTACAGAACACATGGCTGTATCAAAGTATTTGTACGAGCAGTATGGTGCATATCCTGCCGCACTCTCTTATGACACTATTGACTATGCGGTAGAAAAGCCTGTAGAAGACCTTGAAAAGCTTGCAAATGAAATCGGTACATACTGCTTTGATATTGTAGAGCAGGGTTGTGAAACCTACAGCGCTCTTGCACTTGAACTTCAAAATTCAAGAATATGGAATCTCTGGTGGGATTAAACCGACAAACGAAACATTTACAACAGGAGGAAATACAAATGACCAATGCTAGATTAAAAGAAATTGCAAGGGATTTTGTTGAAGATATTGAGCTAAGTATAGATATGGCACAGATTGATGAATACAGAAACAGATTTAACGAGCTTTCTGACATTTATGCAAGGGACAGAGATTCCAAGGCTATCGAAGAAGACCTTATGAGTCTTCTTTCAGAGGTGCAGAAATCATGCTGTGACCTGACAGTGTTCTGGATGATCGTCAATGACGAAATGAGCGAGGAATATGAAAACGGAGAATTTGATGAGGATGAAGCGGAAGATTTTGAAGAGGACACTTCTTTGTCCGAACTGATTGGTGACGATGAGAAGCTAAAAACCAAACTGAAAATAGTAAATGAGGCTAACATACTGGAATATGAGATTGAAAAATACCATCGTATGATATCTGATTGATATTTTGGAGGAAAAGCTATGGCAAATAAAACAACAAATTGGGAAACTATAGCAAAGGACAAAGAACTGCTTTTGAGAGTTGAGACTCTGGTAAAAGAAGGTGCGGCTATCGGTGGTGCGCTTCCAAAAGAAATGTGCGACGAGCTGAATACACTTACAAAAAACAAGTGGACAGCCAAAAAGTACAAGGAATTCTGCGATGTATATGATTTCCCGTGGGAAGTAGAAGAAGTGGTGTACGCACTGTTTCACAATGGTGAATTTCCTGATAAGAAGGAAGAAGAATGGTTTGCATGGAAGATTGATGAGTCTATTGACAGCGATCAGGATACAATCGCATTTTTCTATATGTGTCAGTATGAGAATGACAGCGAAAGATGCAATAAGTATGAGCAGGTAGATGTAAAACCGTTAAACGAGGAGATACTCCGTGCTTTTGCTGGCTGGGAGATTGAGGAAGACTGGGAAGAAAATGATTTTGTTACATTCTGGTGCAGCAACAAAGAAACCTATGGCTATAAGAAAATGCTCAAGCTTTATAACGGATATCTTGGCCGGATGTTATCTTGTCGAATGCTCAATTTCGATGAGAAAGAGAAAGAGACGATTTTAGCGCTGCTTCAGAAGTATTACAACCATGTTTCTTGTGATTTTGATATCCAAAAGACATATCAGGTCATCGAGCCTGAAATGCCAAGCCTTTTTGGCGCTGTCACACCGGACGGAGAAATGACCAGAGAATTTTTGGAAGAAAACTGGACGGTATCCTCATATAACGAGGGTACCCCTGAACAGATTGATTATTATATGAATGAGATGTGTGCTTTTCCGGGCGAAAAGGCGTATATGTATTCTCACGAGGATGATGAGCTTTGTGAGCTTGAAATCGTGCATATAATAGCCAGTATGGATGATGCAAATGCTTATAACAAGCTCATTGAAGATGACGATGTTTTAATCAATGGCGAAGAAGAATATGGCGCTGACTGTAGCGCAGAATTTAACGCTATGTTTTCTTCATATCTTGTATGGTTTAAAAATGTATAATCGATGAGGGATTGCGTTATTAACTAAAAACACATTTACATAAAAAACCACACCAACAAAAAGTCGGTGTGGTTTTTACTATTTATATTTCTCTATCATCTCACAAAGCGCTCGCTCAAACGCTATATTCTGCTCCTGCGTTCTTTTAGGCATAGCCTTTGTTCTGCCACCGCTTCTGCGGATTTTCTGAGCGAAGGCTCTGTATTCCAAAAGCCCTGAGATATTATCGTTTGTATACTCCTTGCCGTCCTGATGCAAAACAAAAGCCTTTTTACCAAGACACATTGCAGCGAGACCGTAATCCTGAGTGATAACAATATCGCCGTTTTTTATCATATTCACAAGTGCAAAATCAACGCTGTCAGCGCCCTGAGAAACGGTTATCGTCTCAACACCCTCGTGCTCGATCCTATGCGCTGTATCACAGATGATAACGCAGGGAATATCATATCTCTTTGCAATACCTATCGTGTTTTTAACAACAGGGCAACCATCCGCATCAATATAAATCATCATTCTACACCATCCTTGTCATTATCGCTCTGCCATTTTCTTTAAGCCAATTGTTGTATTTATAATAATCAGGATATGTCTTTAATACCAGCTGATAGAACTCCTTAGAGTGATTTAAATGTCTGATATGACAAAGCTCATGTACTACAACGCTGTCAATAACCTCAGGCGGTGTAAGCATTAAAAGGCAGTTGAAATTCAGGTTTCCCTTAGCGCTGCAGCTGCCCCATTTAGTGCGCTGATTTCTGATAGTAATTCTGCTAAACCTAACACCAATAATCCCAGCGTAATACTCAACTCTTTTTGGTATATAATCAAGCGCTGATGCCGCTAATGCTTTTAGCTCATCGGCTGTGAGCTTTTTTACATCCTTATTCTTTTCAAATGTATCAATATGCTTTAAAACCCAGTCCTGCTTTTTTTCAATAAAATCATCTATCTCACGTTTTGTAGCTCTGATTGGCACTCTTACTAAAAGCCCCTCTGTCGTTATTTCAAGACAAAGCGTTTTTCTCTTGCTCTTTATAATCTTATATTCCATTATTTGCACCTCTTTTATA
Organism: uncultured Clostridia bacterium; assembly: GCA_937892655.1. GTDB lineage: Bacteria > Bacillota > Clostridia > Oscillospirales > Ruminococcaceae > CALBJC01. The sequence goes on from CALBJC010000130.1 coordinate 3,778, forward strand.
ATTTTATCATAAACCACAATTCTCTTCAACAATATTCTACAAAGTTTTGAGAAAAGCTTTTATATAATAATGTGGGTGATTTTATGAAAAAGATGATTTTAACGTTTTTTATTGTGATTTATACTGTATTTAACCTTTTGTGGTTTGATAATTTTAAAAAGTGTGATATAATAGAAAAGGAGCATAATCGCTCTATTATGAATTACGATTTTTTAAAGTAGATTTTTGTTATAATTTAAAGTTGTTTTTAAAGTGAAATTTTATAATTTAATCATAACAGAAATTAAAGAACGTTTGAAAGGGAATATATTATGGAAAACTTAAACGAAATGAATACAAATGAAGTTGTGACAGAGAACACTCAGCCACAAAAACCTAAGAAAAAGAAAAGACTCTGGCTTAAAATCACAGCGGCAGTCTGCGGCTTTGCGATTTTAACCGGTGTAACGCTTGGTGCTACAAACTATCTTATCGACCAGTTAAATGACGATGATCAGAAGCCTCAGTCATCCTTGGTCGCTCTTGATAAGCCTGAAGCTGACACTACACAGAATACTAATCAAAGCTCAGACATCAAGGTTTCAGAGCTTGTAAACTCAAATTCTACTGACATCACAAACCGTCAGAATGAAATCACAAGGGTAGTAGAAAGCGTAATGCCATCAATGGTATCTATAAACGTTATCGCTACTCAGACAGTTGAAAATAACTTTGGATTTTTCTTCGGTTATGGTGACAGCTATGAGTATGATGTAACGGGCAGCGGCTCAGGTATCATCATCGGTGAAAATGATACAGAGCTTCTGATTGTAACAAATAACCACGTTGTAGAGGGCGCAAAGCAGATAGCTATCGAGTTTATCGACGGTGAAAGCTACAATGCTACTATCAAGGGCACAGATGCTCAGTGGGATTTAGCAGTAGTAGCTGTAAAGCTCTCAGAGCTTACAGAGGATACAAAGTCAAAGATAAAGATTGCAGTAATGGGTAATTCTGATAACCTTATGCTTGGCGAATGCGCTATTGCTATCGGTAACTCATTAGGCTACGGTCAGAGTGTAACAGTCGGTTACATCAGCGCTACAAGCCGTGATGTTGTGTTCAGCGACGGTACAAGAACTTTAATTCAGACAGACGCAGCAATCAATCCTGGTAACTCAGGCGGTGCGCTTTTGAATATCAATGGCGAGGTGATCGGTATCAACTCTGCAAAATACTCTTCAACAGAGGTTGAGGGTATGGGCTATGCTATTCCGATAACAGCGGCATCAGATGTAATAACAAACCTTATGAATTCAATAGTTATCCCTGAAGAAGAAAAAGCTTTCTTAGGTATCAGCGGTCAGACAGTGCCTGACTCATATCAGGAACGCTTCAACTGGCCTGCAGGTGTCTACATCTCTGCAGTAACAGAAAACTCTCCTGCATCACTTGCAGGTATCACAGCAGGCGACATCATCGTAGGCTTCAACGGCAAGGCTATTAAAACCTCAGAGGAACTGACAGAGTTAATCACAAACTGTAAGGTAGGCGACAAGGTTGAAATCGAGGTTGCTAAATCAGTAGGCAACGGTTACTTTGAAAATCAGAAGGTAACAGCAGTTTTAATTGCAAGAAGTGATATAGAACAGTAAATCTCTCCAAAAAGCAATCGTCAGCAAAAAGCTGTCGGTTGCTTTTGTTTGCTTTTTAGTAGGCGATGTGATATAATTATTAAAAAATGTTATGAGGGCGATATAAAATGATAATAACCCAAATGCTGAAAACACAGTTTTATGACAGCTATAATATGCTCAAGGAAATTGTCCGAATATGTCCTGATGAGTTATGGAGTGACGAAAATCATGGCTTGCCTGTCTGGAATCATGTTATACATACTCTAATGGGAAATGCATTCTGGCTTCGAGAAGATTACAGTATTAAATTTCAATGGGAATTTCCTTTTCCAAATGAGCTTGGCGAAAAAATAATCAATAAAGACTGGGTAGATATTTCAGATGGTTTTTTATCAAAAGAAGAAACGATAAAATGCTTTGATTACCTTGATGAAAAGCTTGAACGATTCTGGAATAGTGTAAGTGATGATATGCTCGATAAATGTACCTGGGAAGGTAACTGTTTTACATATCTGAGTGTAATTTCAGCACAGATACGCCATATTATGTGCCATGTCGGAATGTGCAATGCGGCACTGATTGAAAACGGCTGTGAAGAAGTAGAGTGGATAGCTTATGGAGAGAATTGATATGATAATAAATACCCCTCGTCTTATTCTGCGCCCGTGGTGCCCAGATGACGCAGAAAGTCTTTATAAATACGCCTCAGACCCCGATATCGGTTATCCTGCAGGCTGGCCTGCTCACACAAGCGTTGAAAACAGCAGAGAAATAATTGAAAATGTACTGTCAGCAGAAAATACCTTTGCCGTATGCACAAAGGATAATATCGCTATCGGTAGTGTAGGCTTAAAAACGGGTGACTCTACAGATCTTACCGACCGCCCCGATGAATGTGAGCTTGGCTACTGGATAGGTAAACCCTTCTGGGGTAAGGGCTACATCCCCGAAGCCGCAAACGCCATTATCGCCTATGCGTTTGAAACTCTTGGTATGAATGCTATATGGTGCGGCTACTATGACGGCAACGAAAAGTCAAAAAGGGTACAGCAAAAGCTTGGTTTTGTATATCATCATACAGCAGAAGATGTTGAAGTACCGCTTTTGAATGAAATAAGAACAGGTCATTCTTCAATACTTACAAAAGAACAATGGCTCAAAAACAGATAACAAAAGCCACCGAGTAATCGGTGGCTTAAATTATATCTTATTTTTCATTAGTCCGTGCTTGTTGCAGTAGATGTAAAGGTATCCACCGCCACGAAGATTCATTCTTGTCTGTGCATTGCCCTCAGGGTATAGCTTTGTGAATAAAACCTTGTCAGATGATAAAAATGCGATAAATGAAATGTAATGGTCCTTTGTCATATCATGATTTATAGTGATAAATTGCTCGTCTTCAACATTTTCAATAATAACCTGATGCTTTTCATCACATTCTTCAGCCTCAAGTGCGGGCAGGGTAATCCCGCAACAGCTTACAACAGTATCGCCCATAGTGTGAATAACATTCTGACAAACAGGGCATACATAGAATTTTGAGCGCAAAACGTTTGATGAAATATTGTAATTTTTAACAGTATCTCCCGACATCAATTCTACAACCGAAACATCAATAGCCTTACTCAAAGGCTCAATAAGCGAAATATCAGGCAAACCTTTGCCCGTCTCCCATTTAGAAACAGCCTTATCGCTCACCCCGATTATAAAAGCAAGCTCACTTTGCGTCAGCCCCTTAGTCTCACGCAACCTTTTTATAACAGCCCCCGTAATATAACTATCCATAATCTCACCTCACAAAAAGTATAACAAAGAATACCAAAAACATCAACCTACTTTCAGTAGAAAACAAAAAGCCTTCACAAATCGTGAAGGCTTTAAATTTTTTATACATTAAATAACAGCTTACCATAAGTAGGATATGGCCAGTATTTTTCACCAACGAGGGTTTCGATTTCGTCTGCAACCTCTCTGAGTGACTGCATAGCGTTAAGAACTGTATCACCGAAGTAATCAGCGTTTTGCTGACCGTCAGTGATTGTTGCAGCTTCTGCTGTAACTCTGTCAAGCTCGCCTAAACGCTGATACATTGTGTCAGCAAGGTATGAGAGCTTTTTAACCATATCAATTTCATATGTACAAGCGATTTCAGGGCAGATAGTCTTTGTGCTTGCGGCTGCCTCTGAGAGCTTTCTTATATATGTTGAAACAGCAGGGAGAATATCCTTTCTTACCATTTCAATCATAGTGAGCGCTTCAATATTGATAGTCTTTGAGTAGTTTTCAAGGTTGATTTCGTATCTTGAACGAAGTTCAGCCTCTGTGTAAACACCGTTTCTTTCAAATACATCGATATTCTTCTGCAAAAGCATCTGTGACAATGCCGCAGGAGTATTGTGAAGGTTTGCAAGACCACGCTTTTTAGCCTCTTCAACCCATTCTTCAGAATAGCCGTTGCCGTTGAAGATGATTCTTTCATTTTCTCTGATAGTTGTTCTGATAAGGTCATCGAGCGCTTCCTGGAAGTTTTCAGCGCACTCAAGCTTATCTGCAAACTGATTGAGAGTATCAGCGACAATAGTGTTGATTACAGTATTAGGGCCTGCAACAGAAATAGCAGAACCAGGTGAACGGAACTCAAACTTGTTGCCTGTGAACGCAAATGGGGAAGTACGGTTTCTGTCAGTTGTATCTCTTGGGAACTTTGGCAGAACGTGAACGCCGATTTCCATATTGCCAACCTTAGTGCCCTTATATTCTTCACCGTGCGAAATAGCCTCTAAGATTTCTGTAAGCTCATCGCCGAGGAAAATTGAGATAATTGCAGGTGGCGCTTCACTTGCACCGAGTCTGTGGTCGTTACCCGCTGAAGCTACTGTAATTCTGAGCATTTCCTGATAATCGTTAACTGCCTTTATAACAGCAACCAAGAATGTTAAAAACTGAGCGTTTTCAATTGGGGTTTTACCAGGGTCTAAAAGGTTAGTACCTGTATTAGTTGAGAGTGACCAGTTGTTATGCTTACCTGAGCCGTTGATGCCCGCAAAAGGCTTTTCGTGTAAAAGACACTTAAGACCGTGCTTGTGAGCAACCTTTCTCATAATTTCCATTGTAAGCTGATTGTGGTCTGTTGCAATATTTGTTGTTGAGAAGATCGGTGCAAGCTCGTGCTGTGCAGGGGCAGCCTCGTTGTGCTTTGTCTTAGCTGAGATACCAAGCTTCCAGAGGGATTCGTCAAGATCCTTCATAAACGCTGAAACTCTCATTCTAAGCATACCGTAGTAATGGTCTTCAAGCTCCTGACCCTTAGGCGCCTTAGCACCAAAAAGAGTTCTGCCTGTGTAAACAAGGTCCTTTCTCTGAGTATATAAATCTCTGTCGATAAGGAAATATTCCTGCTCAGGACCAACTGTAGGATTTACTCTCTTAACGTCAGTACCGAAAAGCTTTAAAATTCTTCTTGAAGCCTTTGAAATAGCGTCGATAGAACGTAAAAGCGGAGTTTTCTTGTCAAGCGCTTCGCCTGTGTATGAACAGAAAGCAGTAGGGATACAAAGAGTACCATCCTTGATAAACGCAAATGATGTAGGGTCCCATGCTGTGTAGCCTCTTGCTTCAAAAGTTGAACGCAAGCCGCCTGATGGGAATGATGAAGCGTCAGATTCGCCCTTGATAAGCTCCTTGCCTGAAAACTCCATAATTACCTTGCCGTCAGGGGTAGGGGAGATAAAGCTATCATGCTTTTCAGCTGTGATACCTGTCATAGGCTGGAACCAGTGAGTAAAGTGAGTAGCACCCTTTTCAATAGCCCAGTCCTTCATGGAGTTAGCTATAATTGCCGCAAGGGCAGGGTCTAAGGATTTGCCCTCATCGAGAGTCTTTTTTAATGCGCTGAATGTCTCCTTTGGCAAACGCTCTTTCATTACAACTTCATTGAAAACGTCACTGCCGAATATTTCAGGAATGTTGATCATTTTTTGTCCCTCCGCTTTTATGAAAAAACGCTGCGAGCTTAAAACTCACAGCGTCTAGGCTCTTTTTGCTAATATAAATTATACGCTTTTATATCAGCTTTGTCAAGAAAATTGAGGGCTTTGAAAATTTTTGTAAAACTATCTCAAAATGGCTTAGTAAAGTGAATTTTGCTTTGTTATTTTCACAATAAACTACTCTTTTGACAGTGCTTTTTCATACTTTAGCTTTGTTGCAATTCCGCCTCTTATATGTCTCTGACTCTTGTTTTCGTCAAGTATCTTTTTGACCTCTGTGTAAAGTGGATTATTTATCATCTTAAGTCTTTGTGAAACATCCTTATGTACAGTGCTTTTGCTGATGCCGTATTTCTTTGCTGCAGCCCTGACGGTCGCTTTGTTTTCAACGATGTATTCACCTAGTATTACTGAACGTTCTTTTTCTTTGAAGGTATCAAACGAATATTTGTCTTCCATCTGCATAACCTCCTTGTGCGGTTTTTGTTAATGTATATGCACAAAAAAGGCTACAAATGCAAAAGAGAGATAAAAGGTGATACTTTTATCTCTCTTTTGCTTTTTACATATATGAGGTCAGATGTTACCCGATTTTTTCTAAATACCAGAGCTGATTATTTGAACCGCTGTATTGCCACTGGAGAATGTTTGCATTATTGGATGCTGAACGTCCTTCAACATCAAGACAGGACTGATTATTTGAAACTACTGTCTTGATTGCATATTTGTCGCCAACCTTTACGATCTGGAATTTCTGGTTTGTACCGCCATTGTAAGACCATTGAGCAATATTAGTGCCATTTGAAGCTGATCTTCCGCTTACGTCGATACAGCTGTTATATCCTGATGAACCGGTTCTTATGTAGTAATATCCATTACCGTCGCTTACAAGCTTGAATTTCTGATTATTACCGCCTGTAAACTGATACTGAATAAGATTTGCACCGTTTGCAGAGCTGTTTGAAGCGATGTCAAGATACTTTCCGCTGTTTGCGCTTCTTATGTAATATACGCCGTCAAGTGAGCCTGATGAGACGGAACCTGAAGATGAACTACCTGAATTTGATGAGCCGGAGTTTGAACCTGAATTAGAGCCGAATACAGAACAAATTTTTGATGTTTTCTTGATTCCGTTTGTATTGTTGAATACTGTATTGCCGAATGATGTAAGTGATGAGCCATTCCAGTTGTTAGCTAAATCAAGATATTCAAGACCTGAACCGTTGCCCTTCCATGACCATGCAAGATAGCCAACACCCTTCTGCTGACAATAGCTCATAATTGTAAGCTCATCAACATCGCCGCCTGTGTGGTAACCACCGAATTCGCCGATTACAACAGGAACGCCGATTGACAATGCATTATCGATGTTTTTTCTTACTGTTGAAGCGTTGCCGCCTGCGTATTCGTACATATGAATTGAGAAAACTGTATTTTTCTGTGAGTCTGCATTGAAAACGCTCTTGCCGTAATTCTTGATTGAATCAGGGTACTGACCCCAGCCAGCAGAGTCGATCATAATCATATTTGAAATGCCTGCATTTCTGATTGACTTGATAGCATTAATATTGCCAGATGCCCACTTAGCGCCATCCCATGAGCCGTACCATTCATTTGCGATATTGAGGATAACATAAGCCTCGTTGCCTCTGAGTACATTTTTCATTTCTATCCAGTAGTTGACAGCAGCATTTAAATCAGATGTACTGTCGCTGCCTGTTGCATCGTGAACTTCCAGAACACATATTAGCTTGTTCTTTTTGCAGAGATTTATGATGTTTGCAAGCTCTGAATAGCTTGTTTTGTTATACTGCATACCGTTTGAGCAAACTACTCTTACAGTATTAGCCCCAAGTGAAGCGATAGCCTTGAGTGAGGTTTCGGTCTGTGATGTAAACCACGCGTGCGGAACGTTTACCCCTCGCATTACAAAAGCGTTGCCGTTAGCGTCGCATATTGTTGTTCCTGATACATAAAAGCCACCTGCGGCCTTTACATCCGAGCTTACCAGCGAAATGCTTGTGAAAAACATAATAAACACAAGTATAAACGCTGTCAGCTTTTTAACATGGTTTTCGAGTGATGATGTTACTTTTGCCATTGTGTACTCTCCCTTAATTAAATTAACGTAACAAGCTGTTTGCGTCAGCTAAAATTTACGCTAAATTTAATTTATCATAACTTAAATTAAACTGTCAATACTAGCTTAAAGTTGTTAACAATTTGGCTTATAATACTGTTAAAAGTAACAAAACGACAAGAAATGTTTTGTAAATTTATCTAATTATAGTAAAAAGTATGATAAAATATCAAAAGTAAAAATTAAGATGAATACGATTTCTTAGCTAAAATAAACCAGAATTACTTAAACTAAAATTCTGTAGTTCACAATTGCTTTATAATTGCGTCAAAACATAATAGGGGATAAATAGCAAATAAAAAACGGTATCACGAACAATCGTGATACCGTAATTTTTATGTAGCTTTAATTAGTAAGCGATACCCTGCCACTTCATAGCTTCAGCAACCTTCAAGAAGCCTGCGATGTTAGCACCTGCAACGAGGTTACCTTCCATACCGTATTCCTTAGCTGCATCGTATGAGCTCTTGTAGATGTTCTTCATGATCTGCTTGAGCTTAGCGTCAACTTCTTCAGCTGTCCAGCTGTAACGCATTGAGTTCTGTGACATTTCAAGACCTGAAACAGCAACACCACCTGCGTTAACTGCCTTTGAAGGAGCAACAACAACGCCACTTTCCATAAGGTAAGCAACAGCATCAGCAGTTGTAGGCATGTTAGAAACTTCAACGTAGTACTTAACACCGTTAGCAACGATCTTCTTAGCATCGTCGAGGTTTACTTCGTTCTGTGTAGCGCAAGGCATGATAACGTCAACCTTAACGCCCCATGGTCTTTCGCCAGGGAAGAACTGAACACCGAACTTGTCAGCGTAATCCTGAACTCTGTTTCTGCATGAAGCTCTCATTTCGAGGAGGTAGTCAACCTTTTCATCTGTTGAGATACCGTCTGGATCGTAGATGTAACCGTCAGGACCTGAGAGAGTTACAACCTTACCGCCGAGCTCGTTGATCTTCTTAACTGTACCCCAAGCAACGTTACCGAAGCCTGATACTGCAAATGTCTTGCCCTTAACTTCTTCGCCGAATGTCTTGAGCATTTCTACTGTATAGTAAACAGCGCCGTAACCTGTAGCTTCAGGTCTGATGAGTGAACCGCCTGAAACGAGGTTCTTACCTGTCAAAACGCCTGTGAATTCGTTTCTGAGTCTCTTGTACTGACCAAACATATAGCCGATTTCTCTAGCGCCAACACCGATATCGCCGGCAGGAACGTCAAGGTCTGCACCGATGTGCTTTGAAAGCTCTGTCATAAAGCTCTGGCAGAATCTCATAACTTCGCCATCTGACTTACCAGTTGGGTCGAAGTCTGAACCACCCTTACCACCGCCCATAGGGAGTGATGTCAAGCTGTTCTTGAAGATCTGTTCAAAACCTAAGAACTTAACTACTGAAGCGCAAACTGTTGGGTGAAGTCTCAAGCCGCCCTTGTAAGGACCGATAGCTGAGTTGAACTGTACTCTGTAACCACGGTTAACCTGAACCTGGCCCTTATCGTCAACCCATGAAACTCTGAACTGAATGAATCTTTCAGGTTCAACAATTCTTTCAACAACGCCTGCTTCAACTAAGTCAGGTCTCTTTTCGATTACAGGTTCAATGCTTTCCAAAACTTCAGCAACTGCCTGTAAAAATTCGTTTTCTCCTGCGTTTCTCTTACATACTGTATCGTAAACGCCCTGGAGATATGTGCTCTTAAATGCCATGGTTATTACCTCCATTAATAATAATTACTTTATTATAATATCACAAGCATTGTAAAAATGCAAGAGGAATTTTTGAAAAAATGCAAGATTTTGTTCTCAAAATTTCATTTTTGGAAAATTTATTATAAATGGCATAAATGTTAGCTTCATTTTTGTAAAAAAATAACTAGGTTGATTTTATTTATAGTATATGATAGAATATATTCAGAATATTTTTGATGGGGGAATCTGTAATGATAACAACAATAAAATCAGATAAGCTTACAGTTTTGGTGAATTCAAACGGTGCTGAGCTTTCATCGGTAAAAACAGCTGATAATACTGAATATCTGTGGCAGGCAGGCGAGGTATGGAACAGAAAAGCGCCTATACTTTTTCCATTTGTATGCAACTTTACATCCAAAAAATACAAAGCGGGCGGAGTAGAACTGCAAAGCCCTTCAAATCATGGCTTTGCAAGAGACAGCGTTTTTGAAATAGCATCATCTGATGAGCAGAGCGTTACATACAAGCTTTCTTCAAGTGAAAAAACAAAGGCTACATATCCATATGATTTCAACCTTTTTGTTGTTTACAGCGTTAAAGGAAATGCAATTTCAGTTTCATATTCCGTCGAAAATACAGATAACAAGGATATCTATTTCTACATCGGCGGTCACCCTGGCTTCAACTGCCCTATAAATAATGAAGGCAGCTTTGATGACTGGTATATCGAGTATGATAAAAAAGAAAATATCAGACAGACAAACCCTGATATTGACAGAGATATACTTGTAAATGAAAATAAGCTCTGCCTTTCAAGAGAGCTTTTCAAGTTCGATGTTATTTTAAAGGATGCTCCTGCTTCAAAGGCGATAACATTGAAATCAGATAAGTCAGATAAGTCAGTAAGGCTTGAATATCCCGATGGTGAATGTATTGCAGTATGGTCACCGTATAATGAAAATGCAACCTTCGTATGCTTAGAGCCTTGGTCATCAGTTCCTGCATATTTTGATGACGCTTTTGAAAACATCGAGGATAAGCCTCACGCTGTGAAGCTTGAAAGCGGTAAGAAATATACATTTGAATATAGAATCATCATTGAATAGGTAAAGGATTATGAGGATAGTTTTACAAAGAGTTCTGAATGCTGGTGTTAAAGTAAACGGAGAATATACGGGTAGAATTGATAATGGTTTACTGGTTTTTCTTGGCGTATCAGACGAAGATACGAAGGCTGATTGTGAGCGACTTGCAAAAAAGATAGCAAACCTCAGAATTTTTTCAGATGAAAATGATAAGATAAACCTATCTGTCATTGATGTTGTCGGTGAGGTTTTGGTAGTATCTCAGTTTACTCTCTATGCTGATTGCAGAAAGGGTAACCGCCCCAACTTTACCCAGGCAGGAAAGCCTGCGTATGCAAACGAGCTTTATGAGTATTTTATAGAATGTATGAAGCCGTATGTCAAAAAGGTTGCCTGCGGTGAATTTGGCGCAGATATGAAGGTTGAGCTTGTAAACGACGGGCCATTCACAGTAATACTTGAGTAGGTGATAGTATGAATATACAGATTTTTGGTAAATCAAAATGCTTTGATACAAAAAAAGCTGAAAGATATTTCAAGGAGAGAAATATAAAGTTTCAGTCAATAGATATGACTTCAAAGGGATTGAGCCGCGGTGAGTTTGACAGCGTTTTAAAGGCTGTAGTTTCACTTGATGAGCTTATAGATAAAAAAGCCAAAGGTGAGCAGGCTGACATTTTAAAATACTTAGCGTCTGAAGATGCAAAGATTGAAAAGCTGATTGAAAACCCAAAGCTTTTTGCAACCCCGATAGTAAGAAACGGCAGACAGGCAACAGTGGGCTATAAGCCTGAAATATGGTCTAAATGGGAGTAGTGCGATATGAATGAAGTAATAAATAACCTTTTAACAAGAAGAAGCATCAGATCATTTTCTGACAAGAAGATTTCAAAAGAAGATTTGGAAACTATCGTTAAGTGTGCAAGATATGCTCCAAGCGGTATGAACAGACAGCTTTGGAAATTCACAGTTGTTCAGAATAAAGAAATTCTGACAGAGCTTGCAAAGGCAGTAAGAGAAGAGTTATCACGTGATGAAGGCTATAATTTCTATGCGCCTGACGTTATGATTTTAGTATCAAACGAGCGTGATAATCATCTCGGTGAAGCAGACTGTGCCTGTGCTTTGGAAAACATTTTCCTTGCTGCTCATTCTCTGGGTATCGGTTCAGTATGGATCAATCAGTTCAAGGGTATCTGTGACAGCGAGAATGTAAGAGCGGTTTTAAATAAGGTGAATCTTCCGCAGAATCATATCATCTGGGGTTGTGCAGCACTCGGGTATGCTGCAGGTGAACCAAGGGCAGCTGATAAGAAAACAGATGTTGTAGAATGGATTTTGTAAATTCATTTTTCAAAATCTGACACGATTATTGTGTCTAAATAATTAAAATGTTGTCGGTTGTTTGTGCATACTTACAAAACTTAATGTCAAATAATGCTTATGACTTGTAATATTAAATAAAAAATGCTATAATATTATCATACTCTAATTTCAGGGGGATTTAATATGAAGAATATTTTATTTGCTGCTTCAGAATGTGTACCTTTTATTAAAACAGGCGGCCTTGCTGACGTTTGCGGCGCTTTGCCAAAAATGATTGATAAAGATGAATATGATGTAAGAGTGATTATTCCAAACTATACATGTATTCCTGAGCGTTACAGAAATGAGTTTGAATATGTTCACCATTTCTATATGGATTTCGGCTCAGAGCAGGGTCATGAGCATGTTGGTATTATGACATATAAGTATGAGGGCATTACATATTATTTTGTGGATAACCTTCACTATTTTGCAGGTGATAAGCCTTACGGCACAACAAGATTTGATATCGAAAAGTTCAGCTTTTTCTGTAAGGCAGTTTTGGCTATTATGCCTGTTATCAACTTCAAGCCTGACGTAATTCACTGTCACGACTGGCAGTCAGGTTTAATCCCTGTATATCTTAAAACTATCTATAAGGATAACCCATTCTATTGGGGAACAAGAACAGTTATGACCATTCATAACCTTGCTTTCCAGGGTATCTGGGATATCAAGACTATCCGCGGTATTACAGGCTTACCTGATTATCTGTTTACTCCTGACAAGCTTGAATACAAAAAGGATGCCAATATGTTAAAGGGTGGTCTTGTATACTGTGATTATATTACAACAGTATCAGATACCTATGCAGGTGAAATTCAGCAGCCATACTATGGTGAAGGTCTTGACGGTTTACTCAGAGCACGTAATCAGTCGTTGTGCGGTATTGTAAACGGTATTGACTATGCTGTATTCAATCCTGAAACCGACCCTAACTTACCGGTTAAATACAATACAAGAAACTATAAGAAGAACAAGGCTAAATGTAAAGCTGAGCTTCAGGCTGAGCTTGGTCTTGAGGTAAATCCTGACAAGTTCTTGATCTGTATCATTTCCCGTCTTACCGACCAGAAGGGTCTTGACCTTGTAGAATGGGCAATGCGTCAGATCTGTGATGATAATACTCAGTTTGCAGTTTTAGGTACGGGTGATAAGAAGTATGAAGATTTATTCCGCTATTATCAGTGGAATATGCCTGAAAAGGTATCAGCTAACATCTACTTCTCAGATGCTTTGGCGCATAAGCTTTATGCTGGCTGTGATGCAGTACTTATGCCATCACGTTTTGAGCCATGTGGTCTTACTCAGCTTATCGCATTAAAGTATGGTACTATTCCGATTGTAAGAGAAACAGGCGGCCTTAAAGACACAGTTGAGCCTTACAATAAGTACGAAAATACAGGTACCGGCTTCTCATTTGCAAACTACAACGCTGAAGAAATGCTCAACGCTGTAAACTATGCAAAGAAGATTTACTTTGAACAGCGTGACAACTGGAACGCTATGATGGTAAGAGGCATGAAGATGGATTACTCATGGCGCACATCATCAGAAAAGTATATCGAAGTTTACAAAAAACTCACTTGGTAAAAAAACTCCCGAGATATTCTCTCGGGAGTTTTTTAATATTCAATTCCTTTTCTTGCTGATATACCTTTGTCATAAGGGTGCTTTATATGCTCAATTTTTGATGCATAATCACAAAGAGATAAAATGTCCTCATCGATACTATGACCGGTAAGTATAATTTCTCTTTTACTATTGCATTTTAAAAATTCTGTCAGCATATCTTTTTTTACATAATCAAAGTAAATACAATCTAGTATCTCATCAAGAATTATCATATCAAAATCAGATGCAACGCTGTTTATATTATCAAGCAATGATGAATAAGCGTTTGTGTAGCATTGCTTTTTTGAAATATCACTGCTGTCAAACAATTCGTATTTTGTATCACTCACTAAAAATGTGAGATTATCAAGCTTTTTTAATATGGCACATTCCATAGAATCACCATTTTTCATAAACTGTGAGTACAAAACCTTCATGCCGCTTCCAAGCGCCCTTAATGCGATGCCATTAGCGGTAGATGTTTTTCCCTTTCCATTTGAATAATATGCGTGTACCATAAATTACTCCAATACAATATCATTGCCCATCTGAGTCGAGTAAATAAAGCTAATAGCGTCATTGTCTGATAAAACAAAGCTACCACAGCTTACAGAAGGTGACTCTTTATTTACATAATACATCCAGCCTGAAAGCTCACCCTTGTCAAATTCGTATATATGATTGATACCCTCAACATAAGCGTATTCATCAATGCCGTTTGTTTCAAGATGAATTTTATTCTCAGCGCACGCTTCAACTAAAATATCATAAGCTGTCTGGTCTTTTGAAATGCCATATTCAGTTTTTGGAAGAATAACTCCGCCATTTTCTTTGGATGATGGATTGATAATCTCCAGAGTAACTGTACCTATAACATTTTGTTTTGAAGAAACATCATAAAACTCATCTGTGGTTTTAATATCGAGCTTTAATACTACTCCTATAAGTATTGCGCCTATGCAGGCAACTCCCAGAAAGTTTCTCACATTTTTCTTCTTTGAAATAAAAAGTACCACAAAGAAGAAAACTACAAGTATAACAATACCGATTATAACTGCAAGCTTAAGATTAACGTTTGACTTTGAAATCTCATCATCAGTAGCTGCAATTTCATCCACTTTTGATGAATTATCTACCTTACTATCTGTATTGGTTGTAGTATCATCAATGCTATTATCTTCAAATACGAAAAGATAGTTATCTCCATCCAGCATTTTAAGATATGCATTTAAGCAGTAAAACGCCTGAGAGGTAGCATTTTCATTGGAGCTTGCGCCCAGCTCATGTGAAAAAGAGCCATCTTCAAGCATAAAATCGCAAAGAGAATCTAAAACGGTAATGCCATTTTTTATAAATCGTTCATCCTGAGTGCAGTCAATACCAAGTGAAGACAGTGCCATTAAAACCTGAGCAGTACTTTCAGAGCAGTAAACACCATAGCTTTCAAAACCGCCATATTCATTCTGTTCATCTGATAAAAAGCTAAGTGCCTTATCAATGCAAGCCTTGACATCGGTATTATTTTCATAATATGGTGCAAGTGCTGTTATCGTCATTGCTGTAACATCTGGATTACCTCTGTCACCTGAAACCGCAAAGCCACCGTCAGAAAGCTGTAGAGAAATTATCTTCTGACAAACGCTGTCTTGAGAATACTCACTGCTTTTTACGCCGTTATTTAGAATATGAAGACCGAAAACCCAGCTCATAATACCTTGCTGACCGATAGAAGTATCAAAATTATCTTTTACATAACCGCTGTCAGATCCTGTTGCCAAAAGCGCCATCATATATTTGAGCCTTGATGAAGCAGATGATACTCTGTTGTTTTCAAGGTAATCCAAAAGCGCATTTTCATAGCTGTCAAAATTATAACTACCAGTCTGACTTAAGGTTACAACATACCATTCAGCATTAACTCCTGCATCTTCTGTCAGGGTAGTATCAATAAACTGCTGAATGTTATCGCTACCGGATAGCTTATATTCTATAATTTTCTGAGTAGTGTCAGATGCTGTTTCTTTGTACTGAGCAAAGGAAATACCCGAAAAACTCAGAAAAATAACAAGCGAAAGAGTAAGAGAAAAAATCCTTTTTATCATTTTATTACTTTCTTCTCTTAAAACAAACTAAAGCCGCAAGTGAGCAAGCCGCAAGTGCCATAGCGCCTGTAGCCTTTACACCAGTGTCTGGTGCTGTATCTGCAGTAACGTTTGCAATACAAACAGGTGGTACTAAAATCTGAGAATCAGACTTAGCTGAGATTGTGTAACTGCCCTCATTTTCAAGAGTAATTTCAGCCTTGCCCTGAGCATCAGTCTTAACGCCTGTAGCATTGCCGTTCAAATAGATTTCAGCGCCTTCAATAGCAATTGTTATAGGATTCCAGCTGTCATCATAGCCGTTACCTGAAAGGGTGAGCGCTACTGTATCGCCAGCTGAAGCGTTAAGGGTTTCATTGTCAAAATAGCAGTATGTGTCAGACCATGCTGTCAGGTCTGTGTAGCAGTATGCGCTGATGTAATCGCCGTTTGCAACCGCGTCAGCAAGTGACATAGCAGAAACGTTATTTTTGCAGTAACCGTAGCTGCCGCCATTGTCTACACCCCAGAGTTTGTTCATAGCAAGACCATAATCGCCCATATAAGAGCCAAAGCCAGCTACTGCGCCACCGTCATAGAACTTATCGTGAGCGCAGAAAAGAGCGTCAGCAATAGTCAAAGCGCCATCAGCGTCAGTATCAGTAACTGTAACCTTTTCATAAGCTACTGCAAGCTCTCCTTTGTCATCAGCGATAGTTACATAAACATCAGCTGAGTTATCAGCAAAAGCTGTAGCAGAAAGTGCTGAAAGTGATAAAATTGCAGCGAGTGTGAGTGATAATGTTTTTTTCATAGTTTTTTACCTCTTTTTTTATATTTTAAACATACCATATTTGACCTTAAGCCTTATGAGCTTTTTGCCAAAGGGTCTGTTTAATAACAACAGAAAAATAATATTTGATACTACATATTCAATAGTCGTAGGTAGTGACGAGATAAAGGTCGCCAGATACCTTGTAATATTTATGTAGTTATCAGCCCATATTGTTGACCATAAATCGAGAATTGCAGAATACATAATTCCCGATATTGCCCCGTAAATACATAAAAGTATTTTGCTTTTCTGAAGCGGCTTTGATAAAATACCCGCTATAAAGCCTAACAACCCCCATGTAAACATCTGAAATGGTGTCCACGGTCCCTGACCAAAATACATATTTGATACAATAGCAGACAGCGAGCCTACAACAAAGCCAGCCTCTTTTCCAAGCCAAACAGCGCAGATAATAGTTATCGCTGTAACTGGCTTAAAGCCCGGGATAAACGCAAAAATAAATCTGCCGATTACAGAAAAAGCAATCATTACCGCTAAAACTGTCAGTTCCTTTGATGTGTTGTTTTTTCGCTCAAAAGCATAAAACAGCGGTAAGCAGGAGAGTATTGCAATGCAGACGGCGATAAACGAATAATGCTTTTCTCTGAAAATGATACTGCCGCCTATAACAAAAACGGGGATAACAATGAGCAGTATCAAAAAGGTGAGTAGTGATTTTGATTTACTGTTCATTTGACCTCCTTTTGTTTTCAAAGCAAAGCGCTACAACATCGTCGCAGGTAACCGTATTATCAAAATATCCTCTTGTAATGCGGTTTGCAACAGTTGTGTAAAAGCTGTTTGATGAGAAAAATCTCTGCGGAATATCACATGAGATAAGTCCACCGTCAAAGTAAAGAGCGCATCTGTCCGAAATAAGGGATGCAAATTCAATATCGTGAGTAACTGTAATAACAGTAATACCTTCTGCTTTTAACTCCTCTATAATTGAGCAAAGAGTTTTCTTTGAAAAAGCGTCAATGCCCTTAGATGGCTCATCAAGCAGTAGAATTTTTGGCTTTAAAAGCAAAACCTTTGCAAGTGCTGCTTTTTGCTGTTCACCACCGCTTAAGTCATACGGATGAGATGAAAGCAGATGAGAGATTGAAAGCTTTTTTGTAATTTTATCAATTTCGGTCTTGGCTTCATCCTTTTTATAACCCATAGCCTTGCACACCTCAGAAAAATCATTTTCTAAAGTATCCTCTAAAAACACATTCTGCGGATTTTGAGAAAGCAGAGTAAGGCAGTTTTTGTAAAGAGAATTATTCTCATAGCTTTTGAGCTTTTTGCCAAGAACAAAAATCTCTCCTCTGTAAGGCTTTAAAATATCTGCTATCAGATTTAAAGCGGTAGTTTTACCCGTACCGTTACCGCCCAAAATCGTAAAGCATTCATTCTCGTAGATCTTGAATGAAATACCCTTTGCAATATCAGGCGTATCCTTTTCGTACCTGAACCACACGTTTTTAAACTCTACTGCTATTTCATCCTTATGAGTAAACTCTTTTTGCGGTAAAGACTTTATTTTATTGTCAAAATTATCCGTAATATATCTTCTGCATGCCTTAGCTGTTGCTTTATTTGCCTCATTACAGCCGAGCGCATTCAGAATTCTTACAGGGCAGGGTAGTGCTGTTACCATATCGCTATAATCACCTGAGCCTAAAAACTCAAGAGCATTGTGCGGTTTATCGCAGAATTTTATTTCACCGCTATCCATAAATACCAGCTTGTCTGCAAAATCAAATATCTCCTCTAATCTGTGCTCAGCGATAATTACTGTTATTCCAAACTCCTCATTGAGCTTTTTTAATGTTGAAATAAATGATGTAGCAGCATTTGGGTCAAGCTGTGAGCAAGGCTCATCAAGCAGTAAAACATCAGGCTGCATAGCCATAACCGACGCTAAATTTAAAATCTGCTTTTGTCCGCCTGAAAGCTCATCGGTATTTTTGTAATACCAGTCTTCAATACCAAAATAGCTTGCATTTTCAGCAACACGGCGTCTTATGACGTCATTACTCAGTCCCATACTCTCAAGACCGAAAGCAAGCTCGTGCCATACCTTGTCGGTCACGATCTGACTATCAGGATTTTGCATCACATAGCCTATTTTACAAGCGCTTTCTCTGTCTGAAATATCCTTGATGTTTTCTCCATTGAATAAAATGCTGCCATTTAGTTCACCGTAAGGTGAAATCTCACGCTTGATAAGCTTCAAAAGGGTTGATTTACCACAGCCTGAT
>CALBJC010000131.1 GCA_937892655.1 uncultured Clostridia bacterium
ATAAGCACCGCCACAAGTAAAATAATCAGAATTTTAAAACTTTTCTTTTTCATAGCTTCTCCTTTAATTTTTACAAAATTATCAATTATAATTAAACGCACTAGTCGAATAATCGACTATCCTCTGAACATAAAAGCCCTCGCCATCGTCAACAAGGGTGGCTATCGTAATACCGCTTGTGCCGCTCATACCGTCACTGCCCTTGTAGTAGGTCCACTTGTATTCAACTCTCAAAGAGCCGTCTTCCTCGCTGTATATTCTGTCGATAGTAGCGGTTGCCCAGTTGCCTGCTGTTACGTTACAATCGGTAAAAATAAGCTTTGTATCTGAAATCTCAACATACTCAGGCAGCTGAGAAAGCTCAGTAACAGACCCACCCATTACAGGGGCTAAAAGTCTGTCTAAATCCGAAATATCATATACTCTGTCACCCTCTACAGGCACATAAACGTTTGTAACGCCCTGAGTTTTCCATACGCCCTCTAAAAGCACCTGACGTATATCCTGATCTCTTATGTAAGCGGTTTTTTCAACGCCGAGGATATACTCAAGCTGTTCATAGGTTGCCCCGCCTCTGAATAACGTAAAGGATGCGGTCGGCTCATCATCTGAATCTTCTACCCATATACCCGATGTATCAGTAGCCGCAGGCGGCGCTTCATACGCTGCGCCCCAGCTGTAAAATTCATGCTTTGTTATATCAATAAAATCCTCAGGGGTATAGTTTTTGAGCACCTCGCCGCCCATTTCATCATAAATGAGAATGCTAAATGGGAAATTGAGATTTTTATTGCCCCATGAGTCAATAAAGCCCAGCTTGTTATGGTCTTCAAACAGATACGCTATGTTGTCGCCAAATGTATAGGTAGATACTGCCATGGTTGCAAGATCATCATTTCTTATGTATGTCTGCTCCATCTGCGCATCCTTGGGCACTATCGCCATATCGTGAACAAACCCAAAAAAGTATCTGATATGAATGCCGTCTCTTACAAACTCGTCAAAGGTAAAGCCGTTTTCTGTAACCTGAGTATGCTCCCACAGCGACAGCTGATAAGGCATAACCTCATTGTCTGCCATCGGCTCAAACTCGCCCCACTCCTCATCGTAAGGCAAAGCGCCCTTGCCCTCATAGATATTTCTTACAACAAATGCAGGGGTATCCTTATAATACTTAAAATCAAACGCTGTCGGCGTTGCCTCTTCACTGCCGCCAATAGAGTATGAAAACGCAACGGTTGTATCTGTAATATAAAAACGTGTATTTGTAAGCGATAAATAATTAACCGCAGTTTCATTCTGAGCGATCGCCTCATCGCCTACCCTGTCATAAACCATAATTTTTAAGTAATAGCTCTTGTCAGGCTCTGATGTATAGCGATACTGGCGGTAGAATACAAACGCTCTGTTTATATCGCCGTTTTGGCCGTCATAATTTATACTGTCAGCTCTTATGTCAGCCCCGTCGGTATTGACTATTGTCTGGGTAGTGTCATTATCGTTAAAATACGGATCAGCCTCAATGCTTTCAACCGCGCTGTATCTGATATGAAGCCCGTCACGCACAAGCTCGGTATTAGCGCCGACTCTTATAAATTCAAACCCCTCAAGGTTTTTGACAAAGATACCTGAAAAGCCCGCAGTACCCTGCTTTTCAATCTCAAAGGCAGGGCCTGAAAGCGGATTGAAACGGCTTGTTTCGGGTTCTGGCACTATACCCTGAGAGATACTCGTTACCACAATATCATCATCCATAATTACAGCTACCTGATTTTTCTCAATCATCTGACTGCCGCTTTCGCTTTTGACCTTAACCTTACCGTCGGTTACATTTACAATAGTTTTGTTAAGCTCAGGGTTATACTCGACCTCAAAGGTAGTACCACGCACCGACAAGCTCGCATTCGGGGTTGAAACCTCAAAATCGTAATCGTCAGGGAGCTTTTCTTCAATGTCAATGAGCGTAGCGCCATACAAAAGCTTTATTTCTAGCTTACCCTCTTTTTTGTTGCCCTTTGAGATGATAGTAAAGCAGGTGTTTTCACGCACCAAGATATGCTTATCGT
>CALBJC010000132.1 GCA_937892655.1 uncultured Clostridia bacterium
ACGAGTTTGTATTTAATGTGAAACTTGAGTCTTCAATAACTGAGCGTGGTATAATCTATGGTTTAAACGGTCTTCTGCCTGATGATATAGCGGTTTTATCCTGCGAGATAGTACCCGATGATTTTCACGCCAGATATAACTGCAAGGGTAAGGAATATATTTATATTATCCACAACAGCGAGATTAAAAATCCTTTCTACCGCGATTATGCCTACCGTCATTGGTATCCGCTCAAAGCAGATGTTATGCATAAAGCGGCTCAGGATTTTGTAGGAACTCACGATTTTAAATCCTTTTGCTCAACTGCTTGTACAAAGGAGAATACTGTAAGAACTATCTACAGCTTTGATGTTGTGCGCGATGGTGACAGAGTGATTTTCAAGGTATCAGGTGATGGCTTTTTATACAATATGGTGCGTATTATGGTCGGCACACTTGTGTTTATAAGTGACGGCAAGATACCGCCTGACGCTATCCCGCAGATTTTAGACGGTAAAAACAGAGTAAAGGCAGGCAAAACTGTTATGCCGTCAGGTCTTTATTTAAACCGCGTATTTTATTAGAACAAAATAAAGGAAAGGGGAATGTAAATTGGCTTCTCCAACTGACCTTAATCAGTACAGAAAACAAAGAAAAAGAAAAAAGCTCACAAAAAGGCTTTTGAAGTTTTTGGCGATAATACTCTTTGTGCTGATAATAGGCGTTATATGGATAACAAGAGAATACTGGCTTTCCTGGTTTGACGGTATTGCAGGCAGGGCAGAGGATATAATAGTAAACGATGGTCAGATCGATGGCGGAAATTTCCCTCTGAGCTTTGGCGAAACGGGCGAGGTAGTTTTAATGTCATCAGGTGAAACTGTAAGAATACTTACAGATACCCATATAAACTCTTACGATTCAGACGGCAAAAAGCTGATGTCATATCAGCATGGTTACAACGAGCCTATTTTAAAGAGCAGCGTAAAGCGCAGTATCATCTACGATTTAGGCGGCTACAGCTTTATAGTGATCAGCAAAAACAAAATCATCTATCAGCAGACTCTGGATAATCAGATTTTATATGCAAGCGTCAGCGATGAAGGCTACAGCGCTGTTGTTACAAAAACAGATAAATATGTATCCTACCTTACAATCTATGACCAGTATGGAGATGAGATATTCAACTGGGCAGGCGGCAAAAGAGTAATAGATGTATCCTTCAAGCCTGACAGCAGCGGCTGTTATGTAACGACCATTTCCGCAAAGAACGGTACTCTCTTATCAGCAGTTACATCTCTTGATTTTTCAAAGGAAGAAACTCTTTTTGAAACTACAATGTCAGAAACTCTGATTATAAAAACAAAGAGATGTGACAATGGTGATTTGTGGTGTATCGGTGATGACAGAATGTTCAGAGTATCCTCTGACGGTGAAATCCTCTGGCGATATGATTATCCTGACACTATAATGTGCTATGATATGAGCCAGAAGATTTGCGCATTTGCCTTTGAAGCGGCAATCAAGGATGAATATACCCTTGTCTTGCAGTCAAAGAAGCAAAACGAGCCTTTCAGAATAAAATTTGAAGACAGAATAAAAGCAGTAAAATGCGTTGATGATACTGTTTATGTGCTTACCACAAAGCAGCTTTTGACCTACAATAAAAACGGCACAAATCTTGCTTGTGCCGATATTGAAAACGCATATTCTGATTTTATGGTAATTGAAGATTATGTTTATCTGCTTGGCTATCATAAGATAGACAGAATGGAATTTTTAACATAATATGTGGGGGAAAAAAGATGAGTTCATTAGCATGGTTTTATGACGTTTTTGCGATAGGCCTTATTCTGGCGATGCTCTATATAGGCGCCAAAAAGGGCTTTGTAAAAACAGTACTTATTTTAGTAAGCTATATTGTAGCGCTTATCGGCGGTTATCTTATCGCTGATCCTATGTCTGTTGCTATCTACGATAAGTTTGTTGCCGATAAGGCATACGAGCTTGTAGATGAAAACTATGAAAAGATTGATGTCAAGGGTCTTATCAAAAATCAGATTCAGGCGCAGGGCTATGATATCGAGATTGATGATGAGGCACTCGACGAGGCGCTTACAAAAGGCGGTGACCTTTATGAAAACCTCTCTGATTTCTTGGCACAGAGCGGTATTGAAGAAAGCGCTCAGAATGTAAAGGAAGAAATCCTCTCTGAAATTGACGCAAAGAAGATTATGCAGACCTTCGGCGACGCTGTACCTTCAGAGGTTATAAGCATTGTAAACAACGTTGCAAATACCTCAAAGGAAAATGTTACCGAGATAGTAACCGTCCTTGCAAACGGTGAAAAGCAAGAGGGCGTTGAGATCATTATGGATAAGCTTGTTGACCCTGTAGTCAAGGGTGTAATAAAGCTTGTTATCTGGATAATTGCGTTCTTTATTCTGCTGATAATAGCAACTATTTTAGTAAATATCATTTCAGGCACAATAAAGTTTGTACCGCTTGTTGGCAGTCTCAATACCATTTTAGGCGCAATACTCGGTGCTTTGGAGGGCATACTGATTTTAGTTGTTATCTGCGTTGTGATAAAGCTCGCTATCGTTTTGACATCGGGCGATGTAATGTTTATCAACGAAGAAACTATAAATGAAACGAAGCTGTTTAAGCTTATATACAATCTTAAATATTTAAAGTAGAACTTTGAAAGGAAAATTTTAGCGTATGATGTGTAGTAAATGCAAAAAGAGACCTGCTGTCGTATTCATTACCTCAATGAACGGTAATGAAACCAAAAACGAGGGCTTGTGTCTACTTTGTGCAAAGCAGATGAATATACCTCAGGTTGACAGCTATTTAAAGTCAATGGGTATCAGCGATGATGAGCTTGAATCATTTGCAGATTCAATGGCAGGCTTAATGGGCGGCGATGCCGATGGCGACAGCTTTGAAACTGGCGGCTTTGGCACGATCCCTAATATGATAAATCAGATATTCTCAAAGGACAGCCCTCTGGCAAACGGCGAGGGAATGGATCTTTCAAGCATATTCGGCAGTGGTGCTAAGGAAGAAAGCCACAGCGAAGAAAAGCCATCAAAGGATAAAAAGCAAAAGAAGCTCAAATTCTTAACTACCTACTGTACAAACCTTACTCAGAAGGCAAAGGATGGAAAGCTCGATAACATAATCGGTCGTGACCGTGAGATAGAAAGAGTTATTCAGATTCTTTCTCGAAGAACAAAGAATAACCCTTGCCTTATCGGTGAGCCTGGTGTTGGTAAAACCGCTATTGCTGAGGGTATCGCGCAGAGAATAGCCGCAGGGAATGTACCGTTTCAGGTAGCTGATAAGGAGCTTTATCTTTTAGATTTAACAGCGCTCGTTGCGGGTACACAATTCAGAGGTCAGTTTGAAAGCAGAGTAAAGGGTCTGGTTGACGAGGTAAAGGCTCTTGGCAATGTAATTTTATTCATTGATGAGGTTCATAACCTTGTAGGCACAGGTGACAGCGAAGGCTCAATGAATGCCGCAAATATCCTCAAGCCTTCTCTTTCAAGAGGCGAGATTCAGGTTATCGGTGCAACTACCTTTAAAGAATACCGCAAATACATTGAAAAGGATTCAGCGCTTGAGCGCCGTTTCCAGCCGGTAACAGTTACAGAGCCAAACATTGAAGAAACAATAGAGGTTTTGCGCGGTATCAAGTCATACTACGAAAACCACCACAGAGTTCATATCGATGATGATACTCTGCGTATGTGCGCAGTATTGTCAGAGCGCTATATCAATGACAGATTCCTGCCTGATAAGGCGATCGACCTGCTCGATGAGGCTTGTGCGGCTACGGGTATTGCCTCTGAGGAGCTTATTGAAATTGATAAGCTCAACAAAAAGCTAAAAACTCTTATGGATGAAAAGGCGGCTGCTGAAGCAGATGCAGAAAAGCCTGACTACGAAAAGCTTGCAACTGTAAACTTTGAAATTTCTCAGACAAAAGAAAAGCTCATAGAGCTTGAAGAAAAGGCAAAGAATGTAAAGGTTGAGATGTCGTCTCTTGCCAAGGTTATCGAGCTGTGGACAGGTATCCCTGCAAACAAGATTATTGAAACTGAATACGGCAAGATAAAGACCTTAAAGGATGCCCTCTTGAAGAAAATCATCGGTCAGGATGAAGCGGTAGAGCAGGTTTACAACGCTGTAAAGCGCTCGAGAGTATCTCTTACCCGCCGCAAGCGTCCTGCATCATTTATCTTTGTAGGCCCTACGGGTGTCGGTAAAACAGAGCTTGTAAAGGTTTTGGCGGATGAGCTTTTCTCAACACCTGAACCGCTTATCAGGCTTGATATGTCAGAGTATATGGAAAAGCATTCGATCTCCCGTATGATAGGCTCGCCTCCCGGCTATGTCGGCTATGACGAGGCTGGTCAGCTTACAGAAAAGGTGAGAAGAAGACCGTATTCTGTTATCCTCTTTGACGAAATTGAAAAAGCTCACCCTGATGTTATGAATTTACTCCTTCAGATTTTAGATGAAGGTAAGGTAAATGATGCTCAGGGCAGAAGCGTCAACTTTGAAAATACAATCATCGTTATGACATCAAATGCGGGCTCCACAAGCAAGGATACGGGTGTAGGCTTTAACAAAACCGACAGCCAGATTGCAAAGGATAAGGCTATAAAGGGCTTAAGAGAATTTCTGCGCCCTGAATTTATCAGCCGTATTGACGAGGTAGTAGTATTTAATACTCTTACCGAAGAAAATTACGCTGACATCGCAGCGCTTATGCTCGATGAAATGAAAGAGCCTCTTGCAGAAAAGGGTATCAAGTTCGGCTACGATAAAAAGGCTTGCGCATATATCGCAAAGAAAGCGTTTGACAAGAAATACGGTGCTCGTGATATCAGAAAGATCATCAGAGAAGAAATTGAAGATGAGATCGCTACAACTATCATCGATGAGGGTGCAATCAACTTCGCTCTTTTATCAGTTTCTGTCAAGAACAATAAGCTGTCTCTTACTAAAAAGTAATATAAAAGACCTGAGATCATTCTCAGGTCTTTTTGTTTTGCTATTTATTATAAGCGTTTGTAAAATCAATCGGCGGGGCAGTAACTGAGATATAGATAAATTCCTTGTCGCTGTCATTTAGTAGCCCGTGTATATCTCCCTTTTCAAATCTAACAGCGTCGCCCTCTGAAAAATCCTGCGTCTTGTCATCGCGTAGCAGAAGCTTGCCCTTGCCCTTGAGCGCATACCATAACTGCTCTGAATGCTCGTGGATATGCCTTGGCTGTGAAGCGCCTGCCTTGAGATGCACCTTAGTTATCGTAACCTTTTCAGAGGCTGAGTTTTTTGGCGAAATTATCTGCTCTGAGATAACTCCAGGGTTTGAAAGGCTTATAATACTCTCTTTTTTAATAAATTCCATACTTTCTCCTAAACCATCTCGGTTGAATATTTATGCGGGGTTATGCCCTTGTATTTTTTGAAAACCTTTATAAAATAGCTGTAGTCGTTATATCCGCATGAGAGCGATATATCGATTAGCGGCATATCCGTTGAGGCGATAAGCTCGCAGGCTGACTCTATGCGGAAGTAGTTTAAATACTCCATAGGCGTTTTGCCCGTCAGCTCCTTGAATGAACGGCAGAAATAATTTGAATTCAAATCACAAACGTGAGCTATCATCTCAAGGGTCAGATCCTCGCTGTAATGCTCTTCTATAAACGAAAGGGCGGATTTGAACATTCTGAGCTTTTTTATTCTCGTGTGGGTTATAGTCTGATTGTCAGAATATTCACCGCTTTTGAAAATCTCGCCAAACAGCAAAAGCGACTGTCCTAAAACTGAAAACTCGTAGAACTCTGCTCTTTGCCTCATCGTTTCCATAATTTCGGCACAAAGCTTTGAAAAGCGTGTACCGTTTTCAAAAAAAGTAGTTATTTTTCTGTTATGCTCTAAAATCGGGTTGATATTTTTGGCGCATATTCCGCCGGTTTTGGCTAAAACCCCCGCATCAAATACAAGACATTCATATTCGCAGTTTTCCGGCACGCCGCCGTGCA
This sequence comes from uncultured Clostridia bacterium, assembly GCA_937892655.1. GTDB lineage: Bacteria > Bacillota > Clostridia > Oscillospirales > Ruminococcaceae > CALBJC01. The sequence goes on from CALBJC010000132.1 coordinate 6,045, forward strand.
GAACTCCCGAGCCTATAAAAGCGCAGTCGCCTTTGTAAAGCATTATCTGCTCGCCGTCGAGCGACAAAGAGAAGCTACCGCTGATAACATGAATTATTTCACATTCAGTATGCCAGTGATAAATCATGTTATATCTCGGATGCGCGCTCGTCAGATGATAGTAGGCAAACGGAAAGCTCTTTGTACCGTGAAGCCTTTTTTCCTTGTATTCGATGTATTTCATAGTGTCACCTCGCAAAAAGTGAATATTTTACTGTTTTTTGTTAGTATAACACGAGAAAACAAATTTGTAAAGTGGTATACTGAAAATAAATACAAGGACTACTTGTTTTATATTGGAAAGGAATGATTTTTTATGGCAAAAAGCAGACTTATCGGTGAATACCCAATAATCGGTATCCGCCCGACAATTGACGGCAGAAGAGGTTACTTAAATGTCCGTGGCTCACTTGAGGAGCAGACAATGAATATGGCAAAATCTGCCGCAAAGCTTTTTGAAGAAAATCTCAGATATTCAAACGGCGAGCCTGTAAAGGTAATTATTGCAGATACAACTATCGGCAGAGTAGCCGAGGCCGCTGCCTGTGCTGAAAAGTTCAAGAAAAACGGCGTTGATATTACATTGACTGTTACTCCTTGCTGGTGCTATGGCGCTGAAACTATGGATATGGACCCTATGACAATAAAGGGTGTATGGGGCTTTAACGGTACTGAAAGACCTGGTGCTGTTTATTTAGCATCTGTTCTTGCTACTCATGCTCAGAAGGGCTTGCCTGCATTTGGAATCTACGGTCACGATGTATGCGATATGGATCAGACAGAGATTCCTGCTGACGTCAAAGAAAAGCTCCTGCGCTTTGGTAAGGCAGCAGTAGCTGCCGCTACAATGCGCGGCAAGTCATACTTGCAGATCGGCTCTATCTGTATGGGTATCGGTGGCTCAATTATCGACCCATCATTTATTGAGGAATATCTCGGTATGCGAGTTGAAAGCGTTGACGAGGTAGAAATTATCAGACGAATGACAGAGGGTATCTACGATAAGGCTGAATTTGAAAGAGCGCTTGCTTGGACAAAGGCAAAGTGCAAGGAAGGCTTTGATAAAAACCCTGCAGAAATTCAGAAAACTCCTCAGCAGAAGGAAGCTGACTGGGAATTTGTTGTAAAGATGATGTGTATCATCAAGGATTTAATGAACGGCAACGATAATCTCCCTGCAGGCTGTGAGGAAGAAGCTGTAGGTCATAACGCAATTGCCGCAGGCTTCCAGGGTCAGCGTCAGTGGACAGATTTCTATCCAAACTGTGATTTCCCTGAAGCGCTCTTGAATACATCCTTTGACTGGACAGGTATCCGTGAGCCATATATTTTAGCAACCGAAAACGACGTTTTAAACGGTATCGGTATGCTCTTTATGAAGCTTTTGACAAACTCCGCTCAGATTTTTGCTGATGTAAGAACATACTGGTCAGCAGAATCTGTAAAGCGTGTTACAGGCTACGAGCTTGAAGGCAAGGCAAAAGAGGCTGACGGTTTTATCCATCTTATAAATTCAGGTGCTGCTTGTCTTGACGGCTGCGGTATGGCTAAAAATGAAAAGGGCGAGGGCTGTATGAAGCCTTGGTATGATATGACAGAGGATGATGTTGAGGCTATCCTTGGCGCTACTACATGGAATGCCGCAGATAACGGCTATTTCAGAGGCGGCGGATATTCATCAAGATTTTTGACAGAGGCCGAGATGCCTTGCACAATGATTCGTTTAAATCTCGTAAAGGGTATAGGCCCTGTAATGCAGATTGCAGAGGGCCATACAGTAAAGCTCCCTGCCGATGTTTCAGATAAGCTTTGGGCAAGAACAGACTATACATGGCCTTGCACATGGTTTGCTCCTCGTACAACGGGCGAGGGCGCATTCAAAACAGCGTATGATGTTATGAATAACTGGGGCGCTAACCACGGCGCAATCAGCTACGGTCACATCGGCGCTGACCTTATTACTCTTTGCTCAATGCTGAGAATACCTGTTTGTATGCACAATGTTGCGGAAGAAAAGATTTTCAGACCGGCAGCTTGGAATGCATTCGGTATGGATAAAGAAGGTCAGGATTACAGAGCTTGTGCGGCATACGGCCCATTATACAAAAACATCAGATAAATTAAGGGAGAAAGCAGTATGAAAAAAGTACTTGCTATAGATTTCGGTGCGTCAAGCGGCAGAGCGATTTTAGGCTCCTTTGACGGCGAAAAGATAACTCTTGAGGAGATACACCGCTTTTCAAACGACCCTGTGTTTGTCGGTGATACAATGTACTGGGATGTTCTGCGTCTTTTGTTTGAAATAAAGCAGTCTATCATAAAATCAAAGGCTTATGGCGAGATAGAGAGTATTGCTATTGATACCTGGGGCGTTGATTTCGGGCTTCTCGATAAAGACGGCAGACTTTTAGAAAACCCCGTGCATTACAGAGATAACCGCACAAAAGGCTTTTACAAAAAGCTTAAGAGCGTTATAAGCGACAATGAGTTTTACTCAAAAACGGGTATTCAGTTTATGGAGATAAATACTGTTTATCAGCTTATGTCCTTAAAAGAAAACCGCCCTGATTTGCTGTCGCGTGCTGACAAAATGCTTTTGATGCCGGATTTATTCTGTTATTTTTTAACGGGTAAAAAGGTAGCTGAAATGTCAATAGCGTCAACAACTCAGCTTTTTGACGCAAAGAACAAATGCTGGAGCGATGAAATAATAAATGCTTTAGGGCTTGACAGAAGCCTTTTCCCTGAAATTGTAGACAGCGGTACTGTTGTGGGCGAGCTGTCTTGTGAAATCTGTCGTGAGCTTGATGTAAAGCCTTGCAAGGTTATATCGGTATGCGGTCACGATACTCAGTCGGCGCAGATTTCAGTCAATGCAAATGAAAATGACTTTGCATTTTTAAGCTGCGGTACATGGTCGCTTTTGGGTACAGAGCTTTCAGAGCCGGTTTTAACAGAAGAATCTTTGAAACTCAACGTTACAAACGAAACGGGTTATATGAGAAAAACCTCATTCTTGAAAAATATTATCGGTCTGTGGCTTTTGCAGGAGTCAAAGCGGCAGTTTGCAAGAGAGGGTAAAAATTACTCCTATGCCGATATGGAAAGAATGGCGAGAAACGAAAAACCGCTTATGTGCTTTATTGACCCTGACAGCGAGGAGTTTGTCCCTGCGGGCAACATTCCCCAGAGGGTAAAACAGTACTGTAAAAGAACTAATCAGTATGTGCCAAAAACTGATGGTGAGGTTATCCGCTGTATCTATGACAGCTTAGCGCTCAAGTATAAATCGGCTATTTCTCAGCTTGAAGAATGTACCGATAAGAGATTTTCAAAGCTTTATATGGTAGGCGGCGGCACTAAGGATAAGCTCCTGTCTGAGCTTTCTGCAAATGCCTGCGGTATAGAGGTTTCCTGCGGCCCTGTTGAAGCTACAGCGTTTGGCAATATCGCTTTACAGCTGATTGTAAACGGTAAGATTAAAGACTTATCCCACGCCCGCGAGGTAATATCAGCGTCTGAAAGGTTTTCAGTTTTTGCGCCTGAAAATACTGATATGTGGAATGAGGCTTATAAAAAATATTGTGAGGTAACAAAAAATGCTTAAAAACATACCGCCTATTCTATCGCCTGAGCTTTTAAAGGTTCTGTGCGAGATGGGGCATAGTGATAAAATCGTAATTGCAGACGGCAATTTTCCTGCTCAGAGTATGGGTAAAAATGCAATAGTTATCCGTTGTGACGGTCATAACGTGCCAGAGCTTTTAGACGCTATCTTAACAGTTTTTCCGCTTGATACTTATGTTGAGAAGCCTGTAAACCTTATGCAGGTAATGGCAGGGGATAATGTAAAAACTCCTATATGGGATACATACAAGGAGATTATTTCAAAGCATGATTCACGCGGTAGTGATACTGTCGGTGAGATCGAGCGTTTTGAGTTTTACGAGCAGGCTAAAAAGGCATACGCAATAATTGCAACAAGTGAAAAGGCTCTTTATGCAAACATAATGCTTCAGAAGGGCGTAATCTAGAGGTGATAAAATGTACGAAGATATTAAACAGCAGATGGTAGAAATCTGTAAAAAGCTATGGCTCAAGGGCTGGGTAGCCGCAAATGACGGCAACGTTTCTGTAAAAGTGGCAGATGGCCTTTATCTTGCAACTCAGACGGGTGTCAGCAAGGCTGATATAACCCCTGACAAAATCGGTCTTATCGATGATGATTTCAACGTAATTGAAGCGAAGGAAGGCTGGCGACCATCATCAGAGGTTAAAATGCATCTGCGCTGTTACAAGGAGAGACCTGATGTAGGCGCTGTAGTTCATGCTCATCCGCCCGTTTCAACAGGCTTTGCGTGCGCTCAGCTTCCTATGGATGACTATTGTATGATTGAAACTGTAATCGCTGTAGGCTCAATTCCGCTTACCCCTTACGGAACTCCATCAACCTATGAGGTGCCTGAGGCAATCGCACCATACCTTCAGGAGCATGACTGTATGCTTTTGGAAAACCACGGTGCGCTTACAGTTGGCGCTGACCTAACAACAGCATACTACCGAATGGAAACTATGGAGCTTCAGGCTCAGATCTCGCTCGTTGCCCGCTTACTTGGCGGTGTTAAGGATATTTCAAGAGATAATATCGACCGCCTTATCGGTATGAGAGGTCAGTATGGTGTTACAGGAAAGCATCCCGGCTATAAGAAATACAGCGAATAATTTTAATTACAACAACATTTCCATACAAACCCTATATAAAAAAGCACAGATTTCAGAGTTGGTTTATAGAGCAGTTTTGTCTTGCCGCACAAACAAAGTGTGAAACAGCACTTGTTTGTCGTGCGGCGAAATTGCCCAAAGCGGCTCGCTTCTCTGTGCCTTTTTTGCTTTTTTGTATTGAAATTGAAATTTAAACGTTGTATTATAATAAAAAGGGGTGAGGGTATTGAAAAAACTGATAGCAGTTATCTTGTCAGCGCTTGTTATGGTATCGGCATTTTCTGTGAATGCATTTGCGCAGGAGTATATAGTAGAATGTTCATACAACAGCATAACGGGTCAGGAGATAAAAACTTTAGTGCCAAAAATCGTTGAAAATGGAGAGGTAACCCTTACTGCAACCGATATGCAAAGCTCTGAGGTCGATGATATTTTGTATTCAAAATGCTGCAGCGATTATGGCTATAAGGATCTAGCCCTGCGTGAAAACGGTGAGGCAAAGCAAAAGGCATATGAGCTTATTCTCAAAAGCGCAAAGGCATTTTTTGAAGGCGATAAAACGCTTTCAAATAAAGTATCAACAGGTCAGTTTTTAATTGAAAAAATACCTTTTGATGACAATAATGATTTTCAGTATTATCTTACTAACCAACAGCTTTATGAAGCGTATTTTACATTCAGAAAGGACAATCCGCTTTTTTATTTTTCGTCTACAACGGTTATTGTAAATGGCTATTATGCCGATAAAGACGGTGACGGCTTCAATGATAAATACGAAAACGGTGAGCTTATCTTATATGTAACGACCATTTCATATCTTACAGAGGAAGATTACCGCCTTGAGCAGTCAAGAGCGGAATGTAAAACAAAAATAATCTCTCATCTTTTTGAATACAGTCAGTATCTCGATTCATACCTCTCGCCCTACAGCAAAATTGAAGCGCTCAACAAAAAGCTGTGTGATGAGATAACCTATGCGCGCGAAGATAGCGGTGCAGCGTCATCAGCGGCTTGGGCGCATAACATTATGGGCGTTTTTGATGATGAGATAAATTCTGCTGTCTGCGAAGGATATACATACGCTTTTGATATAATAATGAGCTATATAGGTCTTGATAGTATTATTATAAACGGTCTTGCAAATGGTGAAGCTCATGCATGGAATTTAGTCAGCCTTGATGATGAGTATTTCTATGTTGATTCTACCTGGAATGATACAACTGATAATTCTTACTTTTTGAAGGGTACAGACAGTTTCTATCTTGATCATTCAATCGAAACGCCAAATGGGGTAGGCGTTGACTTCTTGTATCAGCTGCCGCAGGTTTCGGCTGATGACTATAATCCTATAGATTTAGAAAGCTCCGAGCTGAATTTCAAGCAAAACGAGCAGGGTAAATTAAGTTTTACAATCCTTTCATCATACCCTTCAGCAAATGTAAAAATTACATCTGACAATCCTGAAATCATTGAAATAAATCAGAATGGCGAGTTTATAGCGTTGTCAAAGGGAGAAACATCAATAACCATTAAAACTGCTGACAACAAATTCTCAAAAACTATCGCTGTCTGCGTAAAAAGCGATAATGGCGATATAAACTCTGATAATGAAATAAACATCCGTGATGTGGTTATGCTTTTTCAGTCGGTTTCAAAATGGGATGTAACCATTGATGAAACTGGCTCTGATGTAAACGGCGATGATACTGTCAATATCCGCGATGTTGTGCTTTTGTATCAGTATGTCAGCGGTTGGAATGTTGAGATTTAGACAAAAGGCGTTTTCAGCTTTTCTGAAAGCGCCTTTTTACATTATTTGGAGTGCCTTTTTTGATTGACAGCGTATGCAAAACTATGGTATAATTGACAAATAAAGCGAATATTCGATTTTAATTTTAAACATTTTTACTATAATAAGGAGGACTTATGTCAAAAAGAATAAGCCAAACTCTTTGTTTTGTATTCTTGCTTTTTGCATTTGTATACATAACTGCCTCAACCGCAAACGCCGCATCGCTTACACAAGAGCAGTTTGACCAGAAGCTCACAGAGCTTCGGGGGCAGTTTGTCCACGGTGAATACTGGAACTCTCTCAACGATGTAGGGTATGAGGGTACAGGCCCTTTGAAATGTGACTGTACGGGTACAACCTGCAATAGTCTTGACGTGTGCGGAGCGTTTGTCTACAACGGGCGTGAGGTAGCGTGGCAATGCCATGGCTACGCTTCAAAGCTTGGTAACATAATTTTTGGTGGCTGGCCTAAATATGACTGGGTAGAATACACAACCTCGGACTATGTAGATAACGGTATGAGCGTTGGCGATATTGTGAGAATAAATAACTCCCATTCGATTTTTATTACATCAATAGTCGGTGATACGGTAGTGTATACCGATTGTAACGCAAAGGGTCCATGTATGGTAACGTGGGACAGAACCTATACAAAATCAGAACTCAAAAGCCGTTTTACATACGCTCTGCACTACCCTCTCAATACATTGGGCGGCGGCACGATAGACGGCGAGGTATGGGAGGTTGAGGTAGATACCTCCTTGAGTATCCGTGATGGTGCGGGAACAAGCTACAACCGCATAGGTACATTGTATGACGGTGCAATAGTAGTTGTAACTCAGAAAGCCACAGCCAATGGCTATACATGGGGCAAAATCTCAAACGGCTGGATAGCGCTTGATTACTGTAGCTACAAGGGCGGCAGTATAAAAGAGCCTGTCAGTATAGCAGGCTGTACTGTAAGCAATGTCGGCTCATATGAGTATACAGGTCAGCCGATAACCCCGTCGGTAACTGTAAAGATGGGCAGTATAACGCTTGTTGAAAATACAGACTATACTTTAAGCTACGCATACAATACCGAGGTAGGCTCAGCGCAGATAATTATAACGGGTAAGGGCAATTATACAGGAGTTTCAGTAGTATTCTTCACTATCACAGAGGCACAAACCCCCGAAGAACCTACAGACCCCGAAGAACCTATAGACCCTGAAGAACCTATAGACCCTGAACAGCCAACCGACCCTGAAGAACCTATAGACCCTGAAGAACCTATAGACCCTGAAGAACCTACAGACCCTGAAGAACCTATAGACCCTGAAGAACCTACAGAACCCGAAACTCCGACCCCACCGCAGACAACCGCAGGCGACGTAAACTCAGATGGTGAAGTAAAAATCCGTGATGTAGTACTTCTTTATCAGAAGGTTTCAAACAAGAGTGTAACTATCGATGAAACGGTTGCCGACGTAAACGGTGATAATGATGTCAGCATCCGTGATGTAGTGCTACTTTATCAGTTTGTTTCAGGCTGGGATGTAGAGCTTTCATAATATAAAACATACAAAACCCGTATCGATTTCTGGTGCGGGTTTAACTCTTTTGTTGATTGACATTTTTTTGACAAGGTGATACCATATATATTAGTAGATGATAAAATATGGAGGATAAAAATATGCTTAAGAAAAGCCTTATCAGTATCGTAACATCGCTGATAGCATTTACAGCTTTTGTTTTTTTCGTGCCTGTCAGTAATCAGGCATACGCCGCAGGGGATATAGCGATAAACGCTGAAAATTTCCCTGATGATAATTTCAGAAGCTTTGTTTTGTCAAGCTATGATACAGATTCAGATAGCATCCTTTCTGCCGATGAAATCGGTGCTGTAACCCAGATGATTGTATACGGCAAGAATATTCAGACCTTAAAGGGTATTGAGCATTTTACAGCGCTCACAAAGCTCAACTGCTACAACAACAAGCTCACAAGCCTTGACCTGAGCTATAATACCGAGCTTACAGAGGTATGGTGCTACAGCAATAAGCTCACAGAGCTTGATGTAACAAAATGTACAAAGCTTGACTACTTGTATTGCTCATACAACAATCTCACAACCCTTGATGTAACAAAAAATACAGCGCTTGAAAGCCTTTATTGTGAAAAATGCGGTCTTACAAGCCTTGATCTTACAAAAAATACAGCTCTTGAATATCTCAACTGCAAAAACAACAGTCTTACAAGTATTGATGTAAGCTGTAATACTGCTCTTATAAAGTTTGAATGCGGTATGAATAAGCTCACAGCACTTGATGTGACTAAAAATACAAATCTCGGTTACCTTGACTGTCATAAAAACAGTCTTACAGCTATAAACCTCAACCATAATCCAAAGCTTTCATATCTGTATTGTCACAACAACAGCCTGACAGCGCTCAACTTAGGCTACAACACAGACCTCAAGGAGCTCAGATGTCACTTCAACAGCATTTCACAGCTTGACCTGACATTACATACAAATCTCAAAGACCTCAGATGCTACAATAATAATCTGTCACAGCTTGATGTCAAAAATAACGTAAAGCTTGAAAGAATTGAATGTAATAATAATAATCTGACAAGCCTTGACCTGAGTCTAAACGAAAAGCTTGTATATCTGTATTGCTATGACAATAACCTCACAGCGCTTGATGTTAAAAACAATACTCAGCTTAAATACCTCTCATGTGAAAACAACAGTATTTCAAGCCTTGATTTAAGCTCAAACTCTGTACTCAAGAGCCTCGACTGCTCGAATAACAACCTCACAAGCCTTGATGTAAGCTCAAATTCAGCGCTTACAAGCTTTACTGCTACAGATAATAAGTATTCACTCTATGCGTCAAGCTTAAAGCTCTCATCATTATCGGGTTTTGACCCTCAGAAAGCTTCAGGCTGGCAGGGTTGTACCTATGACGCACAGACAAATACCATTTCAAGATTTACATCAGATACCATTACATATTCCTACGATTGCGGCAACGGCTATTCAATGAATGTAACGATTGAGATACCATACATAAAGGGTGACGTAAACTCTGACGGTAAGGTTGACCTTAGAGACGTAGTTTTACTCTTCCAGAAAACATCAAATCAAAATGTTACCATCAATGAAGCCGCTTCAAACGTAAACGGCGATAATTCCGTCAGTATCCGTGATGTTGTACGCCTGTATCAGTATGTTTCAGACTGGAATGTTGAACTTTTGTAATTTATTCTGCATAAAATCCCGCACAAATTTGCTTGTGCGGGATTTATTTATGCACTTTTTCTCTATATGGTTGACAGAATATGATATATTATGTAATATTCTACTTGTATGTATGGCTTTTTTAAAAGCAAAAAATAGGAGAGTGTAAAAAATGAATATCAGAAAATTACAGACAACCCTTGTTGCCTGTGCGACAGCATGCCTTATGGCTATGCTCTTTTTGTCGTGCACAGCTTTTTCCGCAGATGGCGTGGCAGTAAATGACACGAATTTCCCTGACGCAAATTTCAGAGCTTATGTATCAGAGAAAATTGATGACAATTCAGACTTGGTGCTTTCAGAGTCCGAGATTTTGAATGTAAAAGAAATTCATATAAGCAATAGCGCAGTTTCATCTCTGAAGGGAATTGAGTATTTTACAAATCTTGAGTTTATCAGCTGTATTGAAAATGAGCTTACGTCACTTGATTTATCCCACAATACCAAGCTGGTTGAAGTTGCTTGCAGTGTAAATAATATTTCAAGCTTAAAGCTTAACGCAAAGTCAACGCTCGTTAGCATATTCTGTACGAGCAATAAGCTTACATCTCTTGACCTATCCGGTTATTCAAAGCTTCGTGAGATTTACAGCGATGATAATCAACTGTTGAGCATCAATGTAAAAGGCTGCTCTGTTCTATCGAAGCTTTCGTGTTCTTCAAATAACCTTTCAGAGCTTGATGTGTCGGATAATACTGAGCTTAAATATTTCTATTGTGGATATAATAAGCTCAAAGAGCTTAATGTGAGCAACAATAAAAAGTTGCTAAGGCTGAGGCTTGATTTTAATAAGCTTGAAAGCATTGATTTAAAAAACAACACTGAGCTTATTGAGCTTTATTGCAGCCATAACCTGCTAAGGTCGCTTGATATATCCAAAAATATAAATCTTGAGATATTTTCGTGCCTATGGAACTATTTTACACACCTTGATTTATCAAAGAATACAAAGCTTTCTGATGTTTCTATAAATTATGCAACCTATGAGCTTGCGCCAAAAACAAAGTCATTTTGTCTTGACAACATACCGGGCTTTGATTCTTCAAGGGTAACAAGCTGGTCAGGGTGTACCTATAATGAAGATACAAATACGATAACGAATTTTAAGACAAACAGGGTAGAGTATAGCTACGATTGTGGCAATGGCAAAAGCTATCCGTTTACATTTTTGATTCCTACATATCTCAATGGCGATGTAAACTCTGACGGCAAGGTAGACCTTCGTGATGTAGTATTACTCTACCAGAAGGTTTCAAACCAAAATGTATACATTGATGAATTTGCTTCAAACGTAAACAACGATACAGCGATAAATATCCGTGACGTAGTACTCCTTTTCCAGTACGTTTCAAGATGGGACGTTGTTCTTCAGTAACATTCTAAAACATCTCAAAACCGCATCGTAGTATGGTGCGGTTTTGCGTGTAAAAAAGAGTCATCTTTTGTCAATATTTCAATAGCTTCTCAATATTGGAAAACAATGTAACCCTTCTGTAATCAAGTTTATAACATTTGACATATTATAGATGAAAATATTGTTAAATCTTACAGCTGTTAATTTTTTTGGATTTATTGACATCACAGCGCTGTTGTGATATAATTTAAGTTGATTAAAAGGGCATATTATGCCATAAAATCAAATAAGTATGTGAGGTAAAAATTATGAAGAAATTTGTAAAGAAGTTCCTTTCTGTATTTCTTGCTTCTGTAGTTGCAGTTTCTGCTATCGCAACTTCAGTTTCAGCTGCAGACGGAACAGCCACAGCAAAGCTTACAGCTTCAAAAACTGAGCTCAGAGCTGGCGACAGCGTTGATATCGTTTTGGATATCGCTGATGCTGATCCTATGGCATTTATTTCCTACAATGTAGCATATCCTGAAGGATTTACATTGACAAACGTTGTTTACAATACGGCTTTAGGCGGTATGAATAACAACCCTATCGATGGGGGCGTAACAGATTCACCATTGTCAATCAGCTGGTTTACTCTCAATAACATCTCATTGACAGATTTTAATCTTGTTACTCTTACTTTCTCTGTTGACGCTTCAGCTACAACAGGCGAAAAGACATTCACAGCTACATATGATGATGCTGGTAACTCTGCTTTTGATACAGTAGTGATCAACAGCCCTAGCGTTACAGTTGAAGTAGTTAAGGATGTTACAGGCGTTACACTCGATAAGGATACTCTCGATCTCGAAAAGGGTGACGTTGAAACTCTCGTTGCTACAGTTACTCCCTCAGATGCGACAGACACTTCAGTTACTTGGACATCTTCTAAGCCTGACGTTGCAACTGTCGACAATACAGGTAAGGTAACAGCTCTTACAACAGGTACAACAACTATTACAGTTAAAACAAATGATGGTTCATTTACAGATACATGTACAGTAAACGTTACAGTTCCTGTAACAGGCGTTTCACTTGATAAGGCAACTTTCGATTTAGGTCTTGGCAACACAGCTACATTAGTAGCAACAGTTGACCCTGCAGACGCTACAAACAAGGCTCTTACATGGACATCTTCAGATCCATCTATCGTTTCAGTTGACGCAAACGGTACAATCAAGGCTTTGGCTGACGGTTCTGCTACTATCACAGTTACAACTGCTGATGGTACATATACAGATACTTGCGTAGTTACAGTAACAGTTCCTGTAACAGGCGTAGTTATCTTCGGCGGCGCAGAAGAAGCTTCAATGTCTAAGGGCGATACATCTTTACCAATTCCTGTAGAAGTATTACCTGCAGAAGCAGATAATAAAGAAGTTACATACGAATCACTCGACCCAACAATTGCAACAATTGATAATACAGGCTGTATCACAGCTTTAGCAGCTGGTACAGCAACAATCAAGGTTACAACAGTTGACGGTGGCTTTACAGATACAGTCAAGATTAACGTTGTAGTTCCTGAAACAGGCATTTCACTTAATCAGCCTACACTCGATTTAGGTCTTGGCAACAGCGTTACACTCACACCAACATTTACTCCTGCAGATGCTACAAATAGGGATGTTACTTGGGAATCATCAAACGAGGCTGCAGTAACAGTTGATGCAAACGGTAAGATTACAGCAGTTGGCGATGGTTCAGCTACAATCACAGTTACATCTAAGCTTGGCTACACAGATACATGCGTAGTTACAGTAGTAGTTCCTGTAACAGGCGTTACACTTGATAAGACATCACTCACACTTGAAGAAGGTCAGACAGATACACTCACAGCTACAGTTGAACCTGATGAAGCTGATAACAAGAATATCACATGGTCTTCATCAGATGAAACAGTTGCAACAGTAGATGCTACAGGTAAGGTAACAGCAGTTGATGCTGGTCTTGCTACAATCACAGTTACAACAGAAGACGGCGCAAAAACAGCAGTATGTAACGTAACAGTAATCGCTAAGGTTACAGGCGTTACACTTGATAAGACAGCTATCGAAGTACTCGTTGGCAGAAACGATACTCTCACAGCAACAATCGCTCCTGAAGATGCAACAGACAAGACAGTTACATGGTCAACATCTGATGCAGCAGTAGCTACAGTAGATGCAAACGGTAAGGTAACAGCAGTAGCAGTTGGTACAGCTACAATCACAGTTACAACTAAGGATGGCAGCTTCACAGCTACATTTACAGCAACTGTTGAAAAGAAGCCAATCGTTGATTCAGGTTATGTAACCCCTGATGGTACAGTTACAATCACACCGGACGGTGAAGTAATCATCGGCGGCGGTACAGGCAATGACGATGCAACAACACCAGGCGGCGATACAACAACTCCTGATGATACAACTCCTGACGCAAACCCAGACATGGGTGCTGTAGCTCCATTTGCAGCAATTACACTTGCAGCAACAGCAGCTTTCGTAATCTCAAAGAAGAACAGAAAGTAATAACATAAAAACAAAGAGCAGTACTGCCAAAAGCGGTACTGCTCTTTTTCTTATTTATCAATGAATAAAATGAATTATGACTTATATCCCGAAACGTCAGTCGAAATCCCATTTTGATTTAACAGGGAAAAAGGCTGTTGTATAATCTATATAGTGAAATCAGCAAAGAACTGCTTTTATAGGGCCCAAAGCAAAAATACTGACATTTTACTTACTATATCATTACAGGAGGGGCAAAAATATAAAACAGAATATTTTACAGATCTGGCTTATATAGCTTTATAAAACACAACGTTTTACTATGCAACTTATGCTGTATAACCACATATTTGTAAATAAAAAACCGCTTTTGAAAATCTTCAGAAGCGGTTTTCTATTATTCTGTTTTTAATGTGTTTTTGTACTCAAAGAAATGTTTTATCGTGTATACAATAACAACAAGATAGATCAAAGCGCAGTATTTTGCCTCAAGCCACTCGGCTGACGGAAACAGGTAATAAGAATAAGCGATAAACCCGATGATCAGAACGGCAATGGTAGTTTTGATTCTGTCTTTAAATAGTGCCAGATATACAATACTTAAAACCTCAGCAATATAGAAATATCTTTCATGCATTTTAGGCAATACAAAAGGTACAAGCATCGAAAAGATAAAGCACAGCTCGTAAATATCTGCAGTAGTCTTTATTGGTCTGTGAACGAGTGCTACAAATGTAAAAAGCAGAATCAGTATTACTGCAAAACAAAGGGCTGCAAACATAAATATATCATCGCTACCCTTAGGTATAACCGCCCATATTGAAGGCGAATTCATATTGAGGCTTGAATAGTAGCCAACCTGTTCAAAATAAATCAGGAACGTATCAGAAAGAGTTCGTCCCAGAAGTAAAACGGGAATACATACAGCAAAAAACGCGGATGCAATAAAGCATAGATCAATAGGCTTTATCAGCTTGTATGCCAAGAAAAACGCAAGCAGCGGAAACATGAAAATTGCCTGAAGCTTGAATGAAAGGGCAAGACCTAAGAATATACAGCCGATTGCTGATTTTTTGTTTGCACAGTTGTAGATTGCTATGAGCATCAAAGCGCAGTAAACGCTGTCACACTGTCCCCAGTAACCCGAGTTCAAAAACAATGTCGGGGCAACCATTGAAAGTGCTAAAGCTACATTTTTCATTCCGTCTTTTATGCCCTCAGATTTAAGAATTGTCAGCAATGTTGCTGATAAAATAACGTCAAAAATCAAAGAGAAAACCTTTAAAACAAAAAGATCGGTAAAGGGCAGCTTTGTTGCTAAGAATAACAAGTAAAGATAAGGGATATTGTAGTTTCCGATAGGCTCGGTAAGCGCCTTTGTACCGCTGAGTGATCTCATCTCATCCATCCACGGCTTTAAATAATTGAGATAATCGCCAGACTGATGTGAAAACATACAGATTCTCAATGTCAGTCCCATTACAACTATGATAAAACCGAAAAAATAGGGGTTTTTATTATCAAACAGCTGTGCCTTCTTAGCGTATAGTATAAACCCAGCTGTCAGCACAGCAAGCGTTACGATAAGTAAAGCTATATCCGCTTTTTTCTCGGAGATTTTTGATGCTAAAATAAAAACGAGTGCCATCATAGGAACAATTGCGCAGAAGATGCATAAAAACAAATCGGTGCATTGTTCCTTAAACTTGTTGTCAGTTTCGATATTCATTTTAATCTCCTTAGATTTCAAGAAGTCGAAGTATTGCGTTAGCGTAAATCTGAGCGTCCTTTACAAGCTCATCGATAGTGATAAACTCGTCAGCGCCGTGCATATGATAGTCAACGCCCTCGATCTCAGCACCGAATGCAACGCCGCCTTCGATTTCATGAACATAAGTGCCGCCGCCTATTGCAACGCATTTGCCTTCTTTTCCTGTCTGTTCTTCAAAAACTTCTAAAAGTGTCTTTACAAAATCGCTGTCGCTGTCAACGTAGTGCGGCTCAACAGATGTTGTGTTTACCATCTTAATACCAAATTCTTCGAGCGCTGATGTGATATTGTCAGTAACAGTCTTACCGTCTGTGCAGACTGGAAATCTTATATCAACCTTACCTACATTCCCTTCAATAATACTGAAAACGCAGGTTGTCTCGCCTGAAACATCATCATTGAAATTGATCTTAGCGCCCTTGCCATTGTATTCTCCAAACGGGAAAACCTTTGCAAGCGAAGAAAAATCAGAACCGTCAAAAAGCTCAGAGAGTGCCTTTATAAGCATTGTAATAGCGTTTGTACCCTCCCAAGGAGTTGAAGCGTGAGCAGATTTGCCAACTGCGGTAACAATGAGCTTGTGGGAGTTATCCAGGTAATGAGCTTGTCGCCTTCTTTTACATAGCTGATACCCTCATAGCTTTTAATAATTTCTTTGAAATCATCTTCGTATTTGGAAGGTATTTCAGCCTGAGCACCCGATGGTACAGCATTTATAACAGCGCCGCCCCAAACCTTTACACCTTGTGGCATCTTAATCTCAAATTCAGCAGTAGCTCTGCCTTTTTCAATATTGATAACAGGAAAGCTGCCGTCAGGGGTAAATACCATTTTAGGCATCTTATCCTTTGTAAGATAATATTCAATATCAGATGAGCCGCATTCCTCATCACAGCCGAGCAAAAGCCTTACCTTGCAATCTAAGCTTTGTGACATTTCCTTTACTGCCCACAAAGCATACATAGCGCTTATAGCAGGACCCTTATCATCAATAGCGCCTCTGCCGATGATCTTGCCGTCTGCGATAATGCCCTCATAAGGGTCAACCGTCCAGCCGTCGCCCTCGGGTACAACGTCTAAATGGCATAAAACCGCAACCTTTATTTCACCCTTGCCTATATCGCAAGCGCCGATGTAACCGTCATAATCGGTTGTTTCAAAGCCAAGCTTATTTGCTATCTCAAGTGCTCTGTCAAGAGCCTTTCTTGCACCAATGCCGAATGGGGCATTTTCTGATTTTGAGGAAAGATCTCTCACACTGTTTATTTTAATAAGTGAGATAAGGTTTTTAACCATCTCATCTCTTTTGTTTTCTAAAATCAAATTTATATCTGACATAGCTTTTCTCCTTTAAAAACATCGTTATACTTATTGTACCCCAAAATTTAATAGCCGTCAATAAATTGTGTTGTTTTATACGTAAAAATGTGATAAAATAATTGTCAAGAGGGTGATTCAATGAAAACAGGAATAGTTTTAGAGGGCGGAGCTATCAGAACGATATTTTCAAGCGGTGCTTGCGATGCCCTTTTGGATAGCGGTATTTATACCGATTATATTGTAGGCGTTTCAGCAGGTATTGCGTATGGCGTATCGTATGCTTCAAAGCAGTCAGGCAGAAATCTTGAGATTTTGACAAAGTATGCGTCAAGCAATAAGTATATGGGCTTAAATAATCTCATAAATCCTGCAAACCGTTCGTATTTCAATCTTGATTTTACCTATAATAAAATACCGCATAATTTGGTGCCTTTCGATTTTGATACTTTTGAGAGCTTCGATGGTGAGATCGAAGCTGTAGTTACAAATCTTCTTACTGGTAATGCGCGTTACTATAACTGCAAAAATGATTCTTACGATTTTAAAATCCTTCAGGCATCCTGCGCTATGCCTTTGCTGTTCCCGATAATCTATTTAAATGGTACTCCTTGTCTTGACGGTGGCGTTGCTGACGCTATCCCTTACAAAAGAGCATTTGATAAGGGCTGTGACAGGGTGATTGTAGTGCTTACAAGAGAAAGAGAGTATATAAAGTCTGATGAAGCTCTTCAGCCTCTGATGGAGCTTTACTATAAAAAATATCCTGATTTCTGTAAAACTCTGCGTGAAAAAACAAAACGCTATAATGAGTGCCGTGAAGAGCTTTTTGAGCTTGAGCGTCAGGGAAAGGTGTTTATCATATCGCCAAAGAGCACAAAGGACTTTTCAAGAACTGAACGTGATATTCAGAAAATCAAAGAATTTTATCAGCATGGCTATAATACTGCAATGGATAAAATAGAGCAGTTAAGAGAGTATATATGGCAGTATAAAACCGAAGAGCTTCACGAAAAATATCATTTGTTACCGAAGTGTAAATAATGGTGAATATGAGGCTTTGTTTATTGATTTTTTATAGACATTTTGCTATAATTGATATTATGTAAGGAAACGTGATTTGTATGGAGTGTAAAAAGAAAACTGTAAAAGAAAAGTCTCTTTTTATGCTCGGTATGCAGTTTACCTCTATGATGGTGGCGCCTCCTATCTTTTTGATTTTAGGTGCTATGTATCTGCAGAAAAAGTGCGGATATGGCGATGGTATAATGATTTTAGCGGTAGTGTTATCGATGCTTTGTATGCTCGCTAATATGTATAATTTTGTAAAATCCGCCATATTACTTACCGAAAACTCAGAGAAGGGGAAGTCGGATGAAAGAGAAAACAGCGATAAGGATTGAGCTTGAACGCCTTATCCCCCGTATCGCTATGATGAATATCCCGGTGTACCCTGTAAGTCTTATCTGGGGTTTTTCGTTTCCGTTCCTTTTAGGGCTTTTAGTGGGTACAGCGTATGCTTGTATCTCTCTTATCTATCTTGGCATTACCATTGAGCGCAGTGTTGAAAAAACAGTAAAAAAAGCTCAGATAAATATGTTTGTAAGCTATGGCGTCAGATACGCTATGCTGTTTTTACTGTGCTTTGTAGGTATTCAGACAAAATCTATGTCATTCATAGCCCTGATTATTCCGCAGTTTTATGCAAAAGCAGTATTGTGGCTTGAAATGCTGTTTCCTAAAATTTTTAAAAAGTAAGATTTCTTATATAAAGGTAGTGATAATGTATGGAAATGGAAATAAATGGTCCTAAGATAGTCTTTACGATACCCGGCATTGATATGAAGGTAACTGAAACTATCATTTTAGGCTGGCTTGTTATCCTGCTTGTTACAGTATTTTGTCTTATAGTTACCTCAAACCTTAAGAAAAAGCCTGAAACAAAGCGTCAGATGCTTGCAGAGCTTGTGGTAAACTTTGTAAATGATACTGTAAAAAGTACAATGGGTGACAGGTTCTTATATTTTAGCCCTTATGTTGCAATGATTTTATGTTATGCAGGTCTTGGCAGCCTTATCAGTATGCTTGGTCTTCGCGCAGTAACTGCGGATTTCAATACTCCGCTTACTTTAGCGCTTATGACCTTCATTCTCATCACCTTCTTCAAGGTGAAAACAAATGGTGTATTTGGCTATTTCAAGTCATTTACTCAGCCTATCGCGGTTATCACTCCTATCAACATTTTAAGTGAAATCGCAACCCCTGTATCAATGTCAGTCCGTTTGTTCGGTAACGTTTCTGCGGGTACTATCATTACAATGCTTTTGTATATGGGTCTGACATATCTTAGCAATCTCATTCATCTCCCTGTACCTGCTTTAGCGGTAGGTATCCCTGCAGTATTATCTGCATATTTTGATTTATTCTCAGGATGTATTCAGGCGTATGTTTTCTCAATGCTGACAATGGTTAACGTCGGCAGTGCCGCAGAAAGCGATTAGTCTGAAAATTATAAATTTGTAAATAATTGATTTGGAGGAATATTATTATGGAAAAAGCAATTGTTTTAGGATGTTCAGCAATCGGCGCAGGTCTTGCAATGATCGCAGGTATCGGCCCTGGTATCGGTGAAGGTTTTGCTGTTGGTAAAACAATCGAGGCTATCGCTCGTCAGCCTGAGGCTAAGGGTGACTGCACAAGAACAATGTTCATCGGTTGTGCTATTTCAGAATCAACAGGTATCTACTCATTCCTTATCGCATTATTGCTCGTTCTTGTAAATCCACTCGTTGGTAAGCTTTAATTTGAGGTTACAGCCAGAGGCTGTGCAGCAAAGAATTAACAGAAAGGAATGTTAAGGATATGCCATATTCTAATGTAACCGAGTTCTTTACTATTGACCCGGATACTATAATTCTGACGCTCCTCAACACGATGATTCTCTTTCTTGTTTTAAAATTCTTGCTCTTTGATAAAGTGAACAAGGTTTTAGAGGATAGAAAGAATGATATTTCAACCGCCTACGATAACGCTGATAAGGCTCAGGCAGAAGCAGAAAAGCTGCAGCTTGAATATGCTGACAGAATTTCAAACGCCAAGGAAGAATCAGCTCAGATTATAACAGAGGCTACAAAGAAGGCTCAGGTACGCTCAGATGAAATTATAGCTGAAGCGAGAAGCGAGGCTTCAAGCATTATGGACAAGGCTTACGTTGAAATTGAACGTGAAAAGAAAAAAGCGGTCAACGAAATTAAAGATGAAATTACTGATATTGCCTTTGAAGCGGCAAAGCTTGTTGTTGAGAAGGAAATCAATCAGCAGGATAATGAACGTCTTATAGAAGAGTTCATCAATAATGTAGGTGAAATGTAATGGCTGGAAAGATTTCACAGGTATACGCAACAGCTCTTTTTGAACTCGCATCAGAGTCAGATAAGCTTTCAGTCTTCAATGAAGAGCTTTTGGCATTAAAATCAGTTTTCTCACAGAATCCTGATTTTATAAAGCTTTTATCAGCCCCTACAATGTCTGACTCTCAGAAGTATGATATGTTATCAAAGGCTTTTGAGGGCAAGGTAGAAAAAGACATCTACAACTTTTTGCGTCTGCTTTGCGATAACGGCAGAATCGATAGCTTTATCGCTATTGCCGAGGATTTTGCGCAGATGTACAACGAGCATATGAATATTCTTGAGGTAACTGCAATTACATCTATCCCGATGTCACAAGGCCTCAAGCAGAAGCTTATTGCAAAATTAGAGCAGGTAAGCTCAAAGAAGATTACTCTTATCGAAAAGGTCGATAAGTCAATTATGGGCGGTATTGTTTTGTCTTACAATAATACCCGTATCGACAGCTCGGTTGCAACAAAGCTTGAAAAGATGAAATCGCAGATTAACTCAATTATAGCATAAGGAAGTGTAACAATGAATTTACGTCCTGATGAAATAACAGGTATCATCAAACAGCAGATCAAGGACTATGAGTCCAAGCTCGAGCTGTCTGATGTAGGAACAGTAGTTACCGTCGGTGACGGTATTGCTAAAGTATACGGCCTTGAAAAATGTATGTCCGGTGAGCTTTTGGAGTTTGAGGGCGGCGTATCAGGTATGGCGCTCAACCTCGAACAGGATTTTGTCGGTGTAGTTTTACTCGGCTCAGATGCCAACATTAAAGAAGGCAGTACTGTTAAAAGAACAAAAAGTATTGTATCCGTTCCTGTCGGTGAAGAGCTCTTAGGCAGAGTTGTAAACTCTCTTGGTGAGCCTATCGACGGTAAGGGCAGTATTTTAACAAATCAGACTCGTCCTATCGAGCGTCCTGCATACGGTATCATTACCCGTCAGTCAGTAAACAGACCGTTGCAGACAGGTATCAAGGCTATCGACTCGATGATTCCTATCGGCAGAGGTCAGCGTGAGCTTATCATCGGTGACCGTCAGACAGGTAAAACAGCTATCGCTATTGATACTATCATAAATCAGAAGGATAAGGAAGTTATCTGTATCTACGTTGCTATCGGTCAGAAGCGTTCTACAGTTGCAAACGTAGTTGATACCCTTACAAAAAACGGTGCTATGGATTATACTATCGTTGTATCCGCATCAGCATCAGAGCTTGCACCGCTCCAGTATATCGCTCCATACTCAGGCTGTGCTATGGGTGAATACTTCCTCGATCAGGGCAAGGATGTTCTTTGCGTTTATGATGACCTTTCAAAGCATGCTGTAGCTTACAGAACAATGTCACTTCTCCTTCAGCGTCCTACAGGCCGTGAAGCTTATCCGGGTGACGTTTTCTATCTCCACTCAAGACTTCTCGAGAGAGCTTGTAACTTAAATAAGGATTACGGCGGAGGCTCACTTACAGCTCTGCCTATCATTGAAACCCAGGCGGGTGACGTTTCAGCGTATATCCCGACTAACGTAATTTCAATTACCGACGGTCAGATATTCTTAGAAACCGAGCTCTTCCACTCAGGTGTAAGACCTGCTGTAAACCCTGGTATCTCAGTATCCCGTGTAGGCGGCTCTGCTCAGATCAAGGCTATGAAGAAGGTTTCGGGTTCTTTGAAGCTTTTATACTCACAGTACAGAGAGCTTCAGTCATTCTCGCAGTTTGGCTCTGACCTTGATAAGGATACCAAGGACAGACTCGATCAGGGTGAAAGAATTGTTGAAGTATTAAAGCAGGATCAGAATTCACCTCTAAAGGTTGAGCATCAGGTTTTGATCATCTATGCAGTTATCAACAACTATCTGAAGAATATTGAGGTTTCTGACATCAAGGAATTTTCAGCTGATTTCTTTGAATATGTTGATGCAAACGCTCCTGAAATCACAGAGCAGATCCGCGATACCAAGGAGCTTTCAAAGGAAACTGAGCAGCTTCTTTGCCAGACACTTGAAGCCTTTACAGCGAAGTTCTTGTCAACAAAGTAAGTAAGGGGGAAACGTTTTGGCAACTGCTAATATGAAGGATGTAAAGCGCCGTATAAAGAGCGTTGAGAGCACCATGCAGATTACAAAGGCCATGGAGCTTGTTGCATCCTCAAAAATGAGAAAAGCAAAAGAACGTGCCGAAGCGGTTTCGCCGTTCTTTAACACATTATATGAAACAATGTGCGCTATCTCCGCTGACAGAGAGTTCTCCTCAATGTTTTTGAATAAATCCATCTCACGCGGTGTGCTTATGTTAGTAATCGCGGGTGACAGAGGCTTAGCGGGCGGATTTAACCACAACGTATTGAAAAAAGCAAATCAGAGGGCTGAGGAGCTTGCAGGCGAAAACCGTGAGGTTTTTGTAATAGCTATCGGTAAAAAAGCGGTAGAATATTTTGCTAAGCGCCCTTATACAGTTATTTGTGGTTACAGCCAGATAGCTGAAAGCCTCAACATCTATGAAACGGGTGAAATTGCCAACGAGATAATAAGCCGTTTTAAGCATAAGTTGAATTATGAACTTAATTTTTGCAATAATTTTTATTTTTTTACAAATGTTCATTTTATTATCATTTTACTCTCCTTTTCTTCTGTTTCTATTTGTTTTGGTTTTATTTTTAATAAATGCGATATTTATGCTATTTTTTAGAATAAAACCAATTCCTAAGGATGCTTTAATAAGAAAACACCGG
>CALBJC010000133.1 GCA_937892655.1 uncultured Clostridia bacterium
ATAAAAATAGGATATAAGCTTTTTGAAATAGGTGGCTCTGATACGCCTTCTCAGATACTTTTTGCAGGTATTCGTTTCTTTCTGGCAGGAATACTTGTTGTAATAATTGGTAGCATATCTACAAGAAGTATACTGATTCCGAAAAAGTCAGAGATAAAAAGCATAGTAAAGCTGAGCGTTTTTCAAACAATTCTGCAGTATCTGTTTTTCTACATAGCCCTTGCCAATACAAGCGGCGTCAAGGCATCGGTTATTGAAGCGTCAAACGTATTTTTTGCGATAATCGTTTCATCGCTTTTCTTTAAGCTCGAAAAATTCACAGCGCAAAAGCTTGTCGGCTGTATAATCGGCTTTGCAGGAGTAGTGCTTATAAATTTAGAAGGCTTTACGCTGAATTTTAATTTAAAAGGTGACGGCTGTGTGCTTTTGTCAACAATAGCATACGCCATATCCTCGGTGCTCATAAAAAAGTATTCACAGACAACAAGCCCCGTGCTTTTAAGCGGCTGGCAGTTTATGACGGGCGGCGCTGTTATGATGATAGCAGGCTTTGCTATAGGCGGCAGACTTACAACTATAAGTACAAAGGCGATACTCATTTTACTCTACCTTGCTTTCATATCAGCAGTAGCATATTCATTATGGTCAATTCTCTTAAAGCATAACGACGTTTCAAAAGTAGCGGTATTCGGCTTTATGAATCCCGTATTCGGCGTACTCTTATCAGCCTGGTGGCTTGGCGAAAAGAGTGCAAGCTTTTTAATAAGCGCTATCGCCTTAACTCTCGCCTGCGCTGGTATATTCATAGTAAACTTCAAAAAACACTCAACATAATAAATACAGGAGAACAACAATGAACAAAATGCGTCTTACACGAGATAAGAAATGGTTTTTTCAATACTATCCGTATCATCAGATGTATATGGATAATGAGCTTTTCAAAGGCTGGGTGTCAATAAATTATCTCACCGATGGTCAAACTCATTACTGGGAATATGAAAAATCAGGTAGAATTTCAGTCTGCGGTGAAGGTATGATATGGCTAACCCTTATCCCTGAGGGCAAGTCAAGATGTATCGGCGCATATATAAAACCTGACAGAAGGGTAAATGCATGGTATATTGATGTTATCGAAAGCGTTGGCATTGATGATGACGGGGTAGTTTATTACATTGATAAATATCTTGATGTTGTACTGACTCCTCAGGGTGATGTTGTGGTTAAAGACCGTGATGAGCTTGATGAGGCTTATAGCAGCGGTGAGCTGAGCGTTGAGCAGTATGAAAATGCACTGTATGAGGGCGAGCTGATTATAAAAGAGTTGGCATCAGACATTAAAAAGACTGAAAGCCAGTGCCTTGAAATTCTGAACTTGGCTGAAAAGATGATAGAAAATGATAAGTTTACGATCTTTCTTGATATTGATGGAGTTTTAGATGTTTTTAATTCCTCGCTTGAAATCCAGCAGCTTATACCACAAGCGATAGATTATCTCAAAGATCTTATTAAACGAACAAAGGGCGAGGTAGTTATAATTTCTGATTGGCGATATGGTGCGCCGCAGTTTGAGAAAAAGGCGAAAGAAAACGGCTTTGAAAGAAGGATAAAAGCGTGGAAATACCTTGAGGGTGAATTTGAAAAGGCGGATATAAAAATCAAAGGTATAACCCTTTGGGATGAAGCCTTTAAAACCCGAACGGAAGAAATTAAGGAGTATCTGAAACAAAACTCCAATATAAAGCGCTATGTGATTTTAGATGATTGCTACAGCGACAGATATGAAAGCGATGAAGAAATTCACAAGCACCTTGTATTTGTAGACGCTCTTAAAGGCTTACAGCTTGAAGACTGTATTAAAGCCTGCGCTATAATGAATATGCAATAGCAAAACCCCACAAGTATTCCTTGTGGGGTTTATTGTTTTTATTCAATCTCGCTTTTATCCATACTCATAAGGCGTTCTCTTAGCTGTGTGCAAAGATAGAGTGAGCCGCAGATGAGGATATCTTCCTGAAGGCTGAGGGCTTCGTTTAGTACCTCGTCAAGCTTTGCCGCTCTTGCTGTCTGCTGATTTTCCATCAGGATATCTGCAAGGGCTTGTGCGTCCTGAGCGTTTGGCGCAAATTCGCCTACGCATAAAACTCGCTGTGCGATACCGCTTTTTGCAAGAATTGCTGCCGCCTTCTGTGCATCCTTTGTTGTGAGCATACCGAGTATTACTGTCAGCTTTTGCATTGTGATTGACTGGATATGACTGCAAAGTGCGTTCATACCGCCAGGGTTGTGAGCGCCGTCGATTACTATTCTGTCAGAAATCTGCTCCATTCTAAGCGGTATTCTTGCTCTTTCAAGACCGTTTTTGATATTCTCGGTAGTGATATTAAAGCCGACAGTTTTAAGATAGCTTACCGTTTCAATGGCTGTCAGCGCATTTGCAACCTGATGCGTGCCGCCGAGGTTTATCTTATAGTCATAGCCCTTATAGTTAAAAGAACTGCCCCTTAAATCAAAATCTGTGATGTCAAGGCTTGTATACGGTGGGCAGATGCAGTTGCATTCAAGCTCATACGCTCTTTGCATAATAACATCCTTCACCTCGTCGTTGTTGACAGGGGATAAAACGATGTAGCTTGTAGACTTAATAATACCCGCCTTCTGCTTTGCAATCTGCAAAAGCGTATCGCCGAGTATGCCAGTATGGTCAAATGAAACTGAGGTTATAACTGCAACAAGCGGTGGGGCTATGATATTTGTAGAATCATTCTTGCCGCCGATACCCGTTTCTAAAACAACTATATCACAGCCCTTGTCTTTAAAATACATAAAAGCGGCTGTCTGAATAATCTCAAACTGAGAGTATTCGTAGTTGTCGATAACTGCCTCAACCTTATCAAAATAAACCTCTAAATCCTCATCTGAGATATTTTCGTTATTTATTCTGATACGGTCATTGAAAACTATCATGTAAGGGGAGGTAAAAAGCCCCGTCTTGTAGCCTGAGTCAATCAGTATCTCTGAAATAAAGGTAGCCGTTGACCCCTTGCCGTTTGTTCCTGCTATATGAACAAATTTCAGGTCATCCTGCGGATTGCCTACAAGCTCTAAAAGTCTGTCGATTCTTGAAAGGTCAGTTATTGGCGCACCCGTCTTTGTAAATTTTGATAGAAAAATATCTGTCTTCTTTGTACTCATTACTGTAACTTAGCTCTTTCCTTAGCTCTCTGAGTATTGCTCAGAGTTCTCTTACGGATTCTTATTGACTTTGGAGTAATTTCCAGAAGCTCATCGTCTGCGATAAATTCAAGTGAGTCTTCAAGTGAGAGATTTCTTGGCGGAATAAGGCGCAGAGCGTCATCAGAGCCTGAAGCTCTTGTGTTTGTAAGGTGCTTTTTCTTACATACGTTTACAACAAGGTCTTCAACCTTTGGTGAAGCGCCGACAATCATACCCTCATAAACAGGAGTGCCCGCTGTAATAAACAGTGTACCTCTCTCCTGAGCGTTGAAAAGACCGTAGGTAACAGCGTCACCTGTTTCAAACGCTACAAGTGAGCCTGTGTTTCTTCTTGGAATATCGCCCTTGTAAGGCTCGTAGCCCGCAAAGAGAGTATTTAAAATACCTTCGCCCTTTGTATCTGTCATAAATTCACTTCTGTAGCCAAAAAGACCACGGGAAGGAATAGTAAATTCAATTCTCATTCTGTCGCCTACAGGGTTCATAGCAACAAGCTCTGCTTTACGGGTCCCCATCTTTTCCATAACCGAGCCTACACAGCTTTCAGGAACGTCGATAATGAGCTTTTCCATAGGCTCGCAGGTAACGCCGTCAATTTCCTTGTACAAAACTCTAGGTGTTGAAACTGAAAGCTCATAGCCCTCACGGCGCATATTCTCGATAAGAATTGAAAGGTGCATTTCGCCTCTGCCCGCAACTCTGAATGCATCAGTTGAGTCTGTTTCTGTAACTCTGAGTGAAACGTCCTTTAAAAGCTCCTTGAAAAGTCTGTCACGAAGCTGACGTGAGGTTACAAATTTACCCTCTCTGCCGGCAAAAGGTGAGTCATTTACTGAGAAGGTCATTTCAATTGTAGGTTCGCTGATTTTAACAAATGGCAAAGCCTCAAACTCGCCGAATGCGCCGATCGTATCGCCGATAGTGATATTTTCAATACCTGAGATACAAACTATATCGCCGGCCATAGCGCTCTGTGCGGGAACTCTCTGTAAGCCCTCAATCTGATATACAGTTACGATCTTACCTCTGTATTCAGGCTTTGTCTGATGGTAGTCACCGATCGTTACATCCTGATTTACCTTTATCGTACCGCGCTCAATTCTGCCGATAGCGATTCTGCCTACATAATCGTTGTAGTCAATTGATGAAACCAGAAGCTGCAGAGGGCCTTCTGTATCCTTCTCAGGCGCTGGGATGTAATCTAAAATTGTATCAAAAAGCGGTGACAGATCCTTGCCCTCGCCGTGTGGCTCTGTGCAGGCTGTACCTGCTCTGCCTGAGCAGTAAAGAATAGGTGAGTCGAGCTGTTCGTCTGAAGCGTCAAGGTCTAAGAGAAGCTCTAAAACTTCATCGCCTACCTCGTCAAGTCGAGCGTCAGGGCGGTCGATCTTATTTACTACAACAATGATTCTGTGACCAAGCTCAAGCGCTTTTTGCAGAACAAATCTTGTCTGTGGCATACAGCCTTCAGCCGCGTCTACAAGTAAGATTACGCCGTCAACCATCTTAAGAACTCGCTCAACCTCGCCGCCGAAGTCAGCGTGACCAGGGGTGTCGATGATGTTTATCTTTGTATTCTTGTAAACGACAGAGGTGTTCTTGGCAAGAATTGTGATACCTCTTTCACGTTCGATATCATTTGAGTCCATAACTCTTTCGGCAACAGCCTGGTTATCTCTGAATGTACCCGACTGCTTGAGCATTTCGTCAACGAGGGTAGTTTTACCGTGGTCAACGTGGGCAATGATCGCTATGTTTCTTAAATCTTCTCTTATCATTTAATTCTCCTGCTTTCAACACTGAAATTTCAGTTTTTTATCATAAGTCTATTAAGTGCATATTTTAACATTATAATTGTATCATATTGTTATATTTTTTGAAATACCAAAAAATACTGAAATATATACCACGCAAATCGCGGTATTTGTGCAATCTAATTGACATACAGAGCTTTTTGGGATAAAATTTAAAACAAATATAACGAAAGTATGTATAGTGAATATCTACAAAAACAAATTCTGAAATTTGTTTAATATTACCCCATAAAAAACACTTCCCTCAAACGTATCATATACGAAAGGGAAAATCCTGAAAGAAAGGCAGCGTTTTTTGGATATGACCGATAAAGAATTTGCCCGCCAGATGAAGCTGATCTCGCGGTCTGACAAATCGGGTCTTAAGAATATCTATACAGAGTATGCACCGCTTATTTACAGTATTGCTTTTTCTACCTTAAAAAACAAAGAGCAATCTGAGGACATAACTTCTGACTTTTTCTTAAGGCTATGGAACAAAGCGGATACATACAAACAGGGGTTTAGCCACAAAGCGTGGATGACCAGAATAGTCCGTAATATGTGTCTTGACCTTCTGCGCCGTGACAGCAGGGTTGACTTTTCACTGGACTCGCAGGAGTCTTTCGATGTCGCGGATGAATCAAAGGGAATTGAAGATGCTTATGCCGAAAACGTGGGGTTTGAGGAAGCTCTGTCGTTGCTGCCGGAGGCTGAGCGTCAGGTAATTAACCTTCGATTCATGAGCGATATGACAATTGTAGAAATTGCAACGGCGTTATCTTTGCCGCAGGGAACAGTCGCCTGGCGGCTGAGAAACGCTTTGCAACGACTGAAAAACAGCGTAAAGGAGGGAGAGCTTTTATGAAAACAGAGCTTGAAACAAAAAGAGAATATCAAAGCTACATAGAGAAAAGTTCTCCTGACTTTGATGCTATGTGGAACAAAATTGAAAGCGAAATAGAAAATACCCCACAAATCAGGGTAAATAAGAACAAAAGAATAGTAAAGGGCATTGTGGCTGCTGCTGCCTGTGTAGTTATATGCATCGTTGGTGCAAACTACTTTGGCAGCCAGTCACTCAAAGCGGATGAAAATATTGCACTTGAGGATAATACAGAATTTTCAGCTTCAGATGAAATGGTAACAACAACCGTTACGGACAATCAGAGCATTGTAACTACTACCCCGATTTTCAGCGAGGATAATGCGGTAGCCGACGGCATTATTGATGAAGAGCTTACAAATGACGGTGAGTCGGATACACCTATTTCACCCGGCACTGACAGCAGCCCTACAGACAATGTTGGTTGTCACGGGAATGATAAAATCGAAATCGAGCAGGCTGCAAAGCCATCATTTTTGCCCCAAGGCATTGAAACTATCCAGTATTCAGAGATAGCGGTTCGGTTTAACTCGCCTGTTGATATTGACTTAAACTTTGATTTTGACGAGTATTTCGTTGAAGATGAAATGCTCAGAAAAACCGAGTATATTCTGGGCGTTGAGGTTTATGATGTCGAGGTAACAGAAAATAATACGTTACTTTATACTCTTGCAGTTTTCGGCGATTTTTCAGCCAGCGGCATTGAAGGTAATATTATTGAGGTTGAAAGCGCTTCACCGTTTCAGATGCTACCAGAAAGCCCTTACATTATCTTTTTGTACGAAGAGGATGGTAAATACCGCCTGAGCTTTGAAAATGCACCGCAGATGGAAATATCGCATAGCGGACTTATTTTCCACAGCGGCTTTAAGAGCCTTATGGAAAACTCGGTATATGTTATTTGCCCTGAAGAATATTTTGATGAATTTTACTATGACAGAATGAGATTTCAGTGGGGAGAATATCCTCAGATTATCTCACCTGTTGTAGAAAAATGGCGTAGTCTTACAGAAAGATAAAAATGACACGTCACAAAGAAAGGAAGAATACTATGAAAACATCAATCAGAAGAAAGCTTGCTCTTACTGCTGCGGCAGTGATTACTATGACATCGTTTGCGTCATGCGGCGCAGAGTCGGAGGATATGGCAAACGGCGGTAACTACAGAGGCGATACCTACGCCCCTTCATACAACAATAACTCAAATGTTATGGGCGAAACAACAAAGTCGCCTCAGGGTACTACAGCCAACACAACAACAGGCGTTATGGATATGGTAGTTGAGGACGCTGTTGATATGGAAATGGATGGTACAGCGGGCAACTACTTTACAAATGAAGAGTATAATCCTATCGTTGAAAATGAATATATCGATACTTATATCGAAAATCTTTCAACCTTCTCTGTTGACGTTGATACTGCTTCATACTCAAATTTCAGAAGAATGCTTGAATACGGCTATATCGATCCTGACTCTATCAGAATCGAGGAGTTTATAAATTATTTTGATTATGACTATAAGCTCCCTGAAGAAAATCTGCCGTTCTCTGTAAATATCGAGTATTCAGACTGCCCTTGGAATGATGAGGCTCAGCTTGTTTCAATCGGTCTTAAAGCTCCTGAAATTGATATGTCACAGCGTGAGGCTATGAATGTAGTTTTCCTTATCGACGTTTCAGGCTCAATGTATGATTACAACAAGCTCCCGCTCGCTCAGAAGGCGTTTGACCTTTTGGCAGAGGGCTTAAATGAAAACGACAGAGTATCTATCGTTACTTATGCAGGCTCTGACCAGGTAGTTTTAGAGGGCGCTAAGGGTAGTGACTATATGACTATTGCCGATGCTCTTTACTCACTCGAGGCAGGCGGCTCAACAGCGGGTGCTGCAGGTATAAATACAGCTTATGAAATCGCTCAGAAATACTTTATCGAGGGCGGCAATAACAGAGTTATCCTTGCAACAGACGGTGACTTAAATGTCGGCGTTTCATCAGAAGAGGGTTTGAAGGCGCTTATCGAAGAAAAAAGAGAAGATGACATCTTCTTGTCAGTTTTAGGCTTTGGTATGGGCAATTATAAGGATAATAAGCTCGAGGCTCTTGCTGACAACGGCAACGGTAACTACGCTTATATCGACTCTGAATTTGAAGCAAAGAGAGTGCTCGTATCTGAAATGGGCTCAACTCTCTACACAGTTGCAAAGGACGTTAAAATTCAGGTTGATTTCAACGAAGAAAACGTAAAGTCATACCGCCTTGTAGGCTACGAAAACAGACTTTTGAATAATGAGGATTTTACAGATGATACAAAGGATGCAGGCGAGATAGGTGCCGGTCACCGTGTAACAGCACTTTACGAGATTATCCCTACAGAGAATCAGACCGATTCTGAGCTTCTGACAGTTTCAGTACGTTACAAGGAGCCTCTGGGCGATACATCAACTCAGTATGATACTTCTATCCTTGCAAGCGAGTATACCAATGCTCCGTCTGACAACTTCATTTTCGCTTCAAACATTGCTGGCATGGCAATGCTTTTAAGAGACAGCAAATACAATGTAAGCTTCAGTCTTGAAGATTTTGCTGACTATCTCAATGATGCAGATTTAGGTGATGATTTATACCGTAAAGAGCTCAGAGATTACATAATCCCTGCAGTATTTGACTATCTTGATAACGATATAATTGATGAAGTTATTTTCGACTAAGTCTTGAATATATAGTTTTCCCCTCCAAAAAGCGCTCTGATATTTCAGGGCGCTTTTTTCTTTTATTCAACATTACTGAAAATGTTGAATATTTTAGTCATTGTATACAAAAAACACGTGCGTTTTTGATATAAAAGTAAAAATGGAGTAAAACTTATAATGTTGCGATAAAAATTCAAAATTACTTAATACTTTGGTCTGTAAATAGTGCTATGATTTACTTATAAAACGTTTTCGTAACCTTGCAATATGAATAGGCATATGCTTTTACAGGGGGTGAAAAAGCGGTGAACTACATATTGTATTTTGATATCTGTGCTCTGGTAATATTTACTATTACAGTATTTATTTTCTATTTCAGAAAGAATATCAGGAATAAGCGCCATCAGATTTTCGGCGCTATGATGTGGTCTGCTTTTTTATCAACTCTGTTTGATATCATCTCAGTATGGGTTGACTGCCTTGTTGGTGAATACCCGATGGGTGTTTTGATCTTACCGCATATTCTTTACTATCTGTTCCATATTTCAACGCCGTTTTTCTTCTGCCTGTATGTAATTTTTCTTACACAGCAGCCGAAAATCGTCAACAAAAAACTGATGACGTTTATAAGAATTCCGTTTATCATTGAGATCCTTTTAGTGCTTACAACGCCTTTTACAAAGTGGATCTTTACTTACGATAACGGTATATATCAGCGTGGTCCATATCAGCTTGTGATGTATGCTATGTCACTTTTTTATATGATATACGCGCTTATCCATATAGTTATGAACCGTTCTGAGGTTTCAAAGCAGGTTTTCTCATCGGTATGCTCGTTTGTAGCGCTTACCCTTGTTCCAACGCTAATGCAGTGCTTTATGCCGCAGTATCTGATTGAATGCTTCGGCTCGTCAGTATGTATTCTGCTGGTGCTTTTAACCCTGCATAATAATGATGACCTTATCGATAAAGCAACAGGTCTTATGAACCGCTTTGCCTTTACAAGAAAGGGTATCATCAATTTCAGGGCGGGCAATCCTTACGCAGTACTCCTTGTGAGAATCTCCGATTATGACCTTTTGCAGCGTTCATTCGGTGTTGAGATAAATAACCAGATCATAACAAAGTTTTCTGAATATCTGCAAAACCTTGTTCCGTTTGGTGACGCATATTATCTTGAGGATGAAACCTTTGCCATTGTTTTTGTCGGTGCTGACAAGCAAAACGCTGAGAATGTAAAGCTCAAGATTGAGAGGAGAACTCTCAGCCCGTGGCAGATCGACTTTTTTGATATTACCTTTTCAACTCTCATTTTAAGAATTGACAATGATCCTAATATCAAGAATATCAACCACATCTTTGAATATGTAAACTACATCAAGAGCATTGAAGATACAAGCAGAGCGAGTATCAATATATGCGATGTTGATATAAACGCAAAAAAGCGTGCTGACGAGGTAGGTCTTGCGGTAAACAGCGCTATTGCAAATGGCGGCTTTGATGTTTATTTTCAGCCTATCTACTCTTTAGACAAAAGGCGTATAACCTCAGCTGAGGCGCTTGTACGTCTTAAAGACCCTATACTCGGTCAGGTATTTCCTGATGAGTTTATTCCGCTTGCTGAAAAAACGGGTGCCATCATCAAGATAGATGACTTTGTGTTCAACAGAGTCTGTAAATTTATCGCAATTCATGACCTTGATAAACTTGGTCTTGATTCTATAGAGATAAATCTTTCAGCAGTTGACTGTATGCAGCCTATGCTTTCAAGAAAGATTATCGAAACTATCAGCCATTACGGTATCGCGCCTGAAAAGATCTGTTTTGAAATTACCGAAACAGCCGCTTGTAATGCAACCGATATCTTAAAGCAGAATATAAACGACCTTGCAGAATACGGCTTTTCCTTCGCAATGGACGATTACGGAACAGGCTATACAAACATTATTTCAATGCTTGAAATTCCGCTGAAGTTTATGAAGGTCGATAAAAGCCTGGTATGGTCGTCAATGAAAAACCGCAGAGCAAGAATTGCGCTTGAAAGCACAGTTTCAATGATTGCAAACCTCGATATGCAGATAATTGCCGAGGGCATTGAAACTGAGGAGCACGTTGAATATATGGATTCGATCGGCGCAGACTTCCTGCAGGGCTATTACTACTCAAAACCTGTATGCGAAAAGGATTTTTTAGATCTCTTGGCAAGACAGCAGAGTATTGATTAGTAGCCAAGGTTTTTTGGATTTGCTATCTACACTTCTCCTACATACAGCCTGTAAAAGGGCAGAAATAACCGCTGGGGGCAACCTCGGCGGTTGTTTTTTTCAATGCACAATGCACGATGCACAATGCACAATTATGCTTTTTCATAGTTTTGTTGCCGTCATTTAAAATCTGATGTTTCGTCATTATGCGGCATTATGACGGAATTACTCAACAAAGTAAAGTAAAAGAAAGTAAAGGAAAGAAAAGTAAAAGAAATAAAAAGATAGTATAATATATAAAAGCAGAGAATAGTAATAGACTAACAAAAGCTGCAGGCTTTTTTTGCCGCAGGCTTTTTGTTAGTCATTCTTTTTCTTCCCTCTCTTTTCTCCCCCTTTTTGCCCCCATAAAAATATTTTTCTTTTTATATAATACAAATAAAACTCAAAACCTCATCAAGCTATATAAGAAAATAATTGTGCATTGTGCATCGTGCATTGTGCATTGAGTTTCCGCATTGACAAACTTCTTCTTTTTTGCTATTCTAAAACTAACAAATCTTTCGGAGGTATCATTATGAAGGTATTACTTATAAACGGCAGTCCGCATAAAGAGGGCTGTACTTATACAGCGCTTTGCGAGGTTGCCGCTCAGCTTGAAGAGCAGGGCATTTTAACTGAGATTTTCTGGATAGGAAATTCTCTTACATCAGGCTGTATCGCCTGCGGTAAATGCTTTGATAAATCGGGTAAGTGCGCAATAAATACAGATAAGGTGAATGAAGCTATTGAAAAAATGAAGGAGTGCGATGGCTTAGTTGTTGGCTCTCCTGTTCACTTTGCAGCGGCAAGCGGCAATCTTACTGCGTTTTTAGACAGAATGTTCTATGCGGGTAAAATGCACTGTGCGTATAAGCCCGGTGCGGCAGTCATTTCTGCAAGACGTGGCGGTACAACAGCGGCGTTTGACCAGTTAAACAAGTATTTTACAATTTCAAATATGCCGCTTGTTTCTTCTCAGTACTGGAATATGGTGCATGGCTCAAATCCTGACGATGTCAAAAAGGATTTGGAGGGTATGCAGACTATGAGAACTCTCGGCAAGAATATGGCATGGCTTATAAAGAGTATCGACTGCGCTAAGAAAAACGGCATTGACCGCCCTGCAGCTGAAGACGTTGTAAGAACAAACTTTATAAGATAAAATTTAATAGTTTTTCTCGACAGCCTATGACAGATTTTTCTGTTATGGGCTGTTATTATTTTTATATAAAAAAAGAGAGGATTTTAAAAATGAGTATTTCAATAATTACCGATGAAGAAAAAATAACCGCATATCTTTGCGGTGAGCTTGACCACCATACTGCAAAGGATTTTCGTATGGAGATCGATAAGGCGATTGAAGAAAACTATGAAATCAAAAAGGTTTTCATCGATTTTTCGGGCATAACCTTTATGGATAGCTCAGGTATAGGGCTTATTATGGGCAGATACAAGCTTTTGCACGCTAAAGACGGAGTTTTATTCATACAAAATCCGCCTGACTATATTGCGAGGGTTATGAATATAGCAGGGGTAAACCGCTTAGCAAAGATAGTATATGTAGCCGCAGGGTGCGATGAAAATGAGATTTCAGCCAAAGGAGAAAAAGAAAATGAAGATTAATGCCAATGTGATAAACGAATGTAAGATAACCTTTTTGTCAAAATCAAAAAACGAGAGCTTTTCAAGAATGGTTACAAGCGGTATGGTATGTCAGCTAAACCCGCTTATAGATGAGCTTTCAGATATAAAAACCGCTGTTTCAGAGGCGGTTACAAACTCAATAGTCCATGCATACAAAACTGGCGTCGGTAAAATTGATATGCTCATCAGGCTTTATGATAATAAAACAGTCTACATACGCATAAAGGACTATGGCTGTGGCATTGAGGATATAGATAAGGCGCGTGAGCCTTTGTTTACAACCGCACCTGAGCAGGAGCGCGCAGGGCTTGGCTTTGCTGTTATGGAGAGCTTTATGGATAAGCTTGAGGTAAAAAGTGTGGTCGGAAAAGGTACAACTGTTACTATGGTAAAACGCCTTTCAAATACCGTTACAGCCTGATTTATCGGAGTAGATATGAATAGTATAATTGAAAATAAAAGCAGTATCAGCGCTGAAAATAACTTAGGGCTCGTTCATCTTTGTGCCAATCGCTTTCGTGGCAGAGGGATCGAGTATGATGATTTATATTCAGCTGGCTGTATCGGGCTTTTAAAGGCGCAAAGGGCGTTTGATGAGGATAGGGGAGTATGCTTTTCGACCTACGCTGTACCCGTCATTTTAGGCGAGATAAAGCGCCTTTTCCGTGACGGCGGTCAGGTAAAGGTTTCAAGGAGCTTAAAAGAGTTATCCTTAAAAGCTCAGAGAAAAAAAGAACGCTTTTGCGTTGAGTATGGCAGAGAGCCGTCGGTCTCAGAGCTTGCAAACCTTTGTGATACGAGTGAAGAACTTATATCAGAGGCGCTAAGCGTGAGTATGCCCCTTGTGAGCTTAACTGATGCTTATGATGACAGCTCATCCCAGATAGATATACCCGTTTTGGCGCCAGATGAAAAAATAGTTGATATTCTCTCGCTTCGTCAGGCTATCTCAGAGCTTGAGGCAGATGACAGAAAGCTTATCTATCTTCGCTATTTTTCAGATAAGACCCAGTCGCAGACAGCGGCAATTTTAGGTATGACTCAGGTTCAGGTATCAAGGCGGGAGAAAAAGCTTTTGAACATTATGAAAACAAAGCTTATATGATGTTGACAAAGGTAAATTTATTTGATAAACTAAGCAATGTTAATGTGAAAATGCAAAAGCAAAAGCTTTGCGAGGGGATACCCTCGCTTTTATTATGTGAAATTTGAAAGGACATCTATGAATTTTTCAGAGCTTAATTTACCAAATCAGATACAAAAGGCTGTAAGCGAAATGGGGTATACCGAGGCTACAGAAATTCAGGCTAAAAGTATTCCGCTTATTTTATCGGGCGTTGACGTTATAGGCCGTTCTCAGACAGGTACAGGTAAAACTGCCGCCTTCGGTCTGCCGACTATTGCAAAGATTACAGGCTCCAAAAGCGTTGAGGCGCTTATTTTATGCCCGACCCGTGAGCTTGCAATGCAGGCTTGCGACGAGATAAAGAAGTTTTCAAAGTATATGGACTGGGTGCGCCCATGCGCTGTATACGGCGGTGCTAACATTTTAAATCAGATAAGAGATTTAAAAAAGGGCGCTAACATCGTTATTGGCACGCCCGGCAGAGTTATGGACCATATCGAGAGAAGAACCTTAAAGCTTGACAACGTCAAGACCATGATTTTAGACGAGGCTGACGAAATGCTCAATATGGGCTTTAGAGAGGATATTGAAGAAATTCTGAAGAGCGTTCCTGATGAGCGCCAGACTATACTTTTTTCTGCAACAATGCCGCCTGCAATTATGGCGATAACAAAAAACTATCAGCGTGACCCTGAGGTAGTAGAGGTGGCGGCAAAGGCAAAAACTGTTGACGCTATCGAGCAGTATTTTT
>CALBJC010000134.1 GCA_937892655.1 uncultured Clostridia bacterium
AGAAGAATTGCCTGCATAGGTACATATGATGGCAGTGTTGACTGTTCGATTTCCAACTCTCACGTCATTCTTGAGGCTGAAGGTGCTTGCGCATCAGGTATCGGTGACTATAAGGGCGCTGGTGATGTTAATCTTACAAATACAACTATCGACGCTCACTTTATGTCAAAGGAAAACCGCATAACAGGCAGCCGAGATGGTGTTATAACTGTCAGCGGCGGTTCTCAGAATGCGAGAATAAACGAATAAAAACAAAATCCAGAGAAGAATTCTTCTCTGGATTTTTTAGTTTATTCTATTGAAATTGTTCTGTTTACCGCAGAAACCAGAGCGTTTATCGAAGCTACGATAATATCCGTGTGCTTTCCTGCGCCCCAAACGATCTTGCCGTTTTCAAGCTCGATACCAACATAAGCAATAGCGCTTGCCTTTGATGAACGTTCAAGAGCGTGTTCGTTGTATGCAACAAGATGATAAGAGAGGTCAAGAGTTGATTTGATAGCTGTTGAAACAGCGTCAAGTCTACCGTTACCTATGCTGCAATGACGGTGTTCAACGCCATCCTTTTTGATAATAAGGTCAGCTTCAAAGTAGCCGTCTCCCTTCTGCTTGAAGTCTGCATAAGGGATAGAGAAGGAGTCTGAAACGTTGAGGTAGGTTTTCTTGAAGATTTCGTAAACCTCCTGCGGCATAAGCTCCTTGTGTGCTCTGTCTGAAATGCCCTTGACGATGTAGCCGAAATCCTCGCGCATCTTTGGCGGCAGATTGTAGCCGTAGGATGTTTCGAGAAGGTAACCGATACCGCCCTTGCCGGACTGAGAATTGATTCTGATAACGTCACCTTCATATTCTCTGCCTATATCCTTAGGGTCGATAGGTAGGTATGGTACTGTCCAGTGAGGAGCATCATTATCCTCTCTGTATTTCATACCCTTTGCAATAGCATCCTGATGTGAGCCTGAGAATGCAGCAAATACAAGCTGGCCTGAATAAGGAGTACGCTCATAAACGCGCATACGGGTTACCTCTTCATAGGTCTCAACTATTGACGGCAGATCTGAAAAATCAAGCTTTGGGTCGACGCCTTGCGCAAACATATTCAGAGCAAGTGTTACAATATCTGCGTTACCTGTTCTTTCGCCGTTGCCGAATAATGTGCCCTCAATTCTGTCAGCGCCTGCAAGCAAGCCCATTTCGCAATCGGCAACCGCACAGCCCCTGTCATTGTGCGGATGTAAGGAAATGATAAGATTCTCTCTGTTATTGAGGTTTTCACACATATATTCAACCTGAGATGCGTAGATATGAGGCATTGAAAGTTCAACGGTTACAGGCAGGTTGATAATAACCTTATCATCAGCAGAAGGCTGCCATACATCAATAACAGCATTGCAGATTTCGAGTGCAAATTCAGGCTCTGTTCCCGTAAAGCTTTCAGGAGAGTATTCAAATCTGAAATTGCCCTTGGTGTTTTTTCTGTACTCAGCGCAAAGCTTTGCACCGAATACTGCGATATCAATGATTTCCTGCTTCGATTTTTTGAAAACCTGCTCACGCTGTGCAACAGAAGTTGAGTTGTAAAGATGAACAACTGCATTTTTACAGCCCTCGAGCGCTTCAAAGGTCTTCTTGATAATGTGTTCTCTTGATTGTGTAAGCACCTGAATTGAAACATCGTCAGGAATGAGGTTATCCTCAATCAATCTGCGACAGAATTCATATTCAGTATCACTTGCCGCAGGAAAACCAACTTCAATTTCCTTAAAACCAATATCAACAAGGAGCTTGAAAAACTCAAGCTTTTCATCTAAGCTCATAGGGATGATAAGCGCCTGGTTGCCGTCTCTCAAGTCGACAGAGCACCACTGCGGCGCTTTGTCGATGTAGCTTTTTTGCATCCATTTGTTCGAGCTCTTTGGTGGGTTAAAGAAATTTCGGGTGTACTTGCGTGCATTTGTCATAATAAAACCTCCGTATTTATTACTTAAAAAACACAACAAAAGATTCACAAAATAAAAAAGCTCCGTCTCAATAAAGAGACGAAGCTGAATATACTTCGTGGTACCACTCTTTTTCGTTTGCAAAAGCAAACCTCAATACACATCCATCAATGTGCGACTCTGTAACGGGAGTTCCGTTTGCGCTTAGTATAATTTCAGCGCAACTGCTCAAGGACGAGTTATAGCAAAATCTCACTGTCGGTTCACACCATACCACCGACTCTCTGAAAGCTGAAAATTTAGCCTTTGTTCCTATCATCGCATTTTTTAAGTAACTATAAAATTGTGATAGTAAACCGATTGATTTACTAAGGCTATTATATGCGATAACAAACCGCTTTTTGTAAACTCAAAATGAATAATGAGTAAACATAAAAATAACAAAACAGTGCAAAATGTAAAAAACGCAAAACAAAATGGCACAAATCTAAATCAAATTATGCAAATTATAAAAAGTTGAAAATAAGTGTTGACAAACGTTGCAAAAGAAGGTATAATAATAAAGCTGTCAAACAACAGCGCAATACTTCGGGGCGTAACTCAGTTTGGTAGAGTGCTTGGTTTGGGACCAAGATGCCGCAGGTTCGAGTCCTG
>CALBJC010000135.1 GCA_937892655.1 uncultured Clostridia bacterium
GCAGCTGAGCACCCATCAGAAATCGTTGGTGAAGAAATCAGAAAGCTTTACAGCTGGAACAACGAAGAAGATAAGTTTATCAATAACTAATCAAATGAAAAAGCCTCTGGAAAACCAGAGGCTTTATTTTTATATATACGTTTTTCTTTATACGTTTTCTTCTGGCTGCTCTGCTAGCTCGGCTTCTTCAACAGTCGGCTTTTCTTCCTTATTATATTCAGGTAATCCATCAATGAAATCAACAGGAACGGTAAACAAAATACCTGTATTTGGGTCTTTTAAATCGCCGACGCTGTGGTAGATTATCTTTCTGATAATAGACACCTGCTCTTCCTTTGCAACAATCAGAATAGTTCTGCTTTCAAGGTCATCTGATGAGAAAAGTGCGCGTATTGAGTTTGAAATAAGTGATGAGCCGATTTGCGCTAAGGTCATTGCCATACCCTGCGACTGTAAAATTGTAGCGCCCTTAACGCCTGCGGCTGAAAGGTCTTCAAGTAAAAATTCGAGCGTGTCAACCTTGTTTAAAATAAGTACAATAAGCTTCATAAATTATCTCCCTATCCGATAGCAAAGTATGTTTTGATATCTGTAACACCTGTATATGAAGGAACAAACTTACCTTCAACCCAATCGCCGAACGGGGATTTATACATAACAGGCTTCTGATTATTTGAAAGTATGTATCTTATCCAGCCCTCATACTCGTTCCAGTCGGCTGCAGAAATGTTTGTATCTGAGCTGTTGAAAAGGTTGAGATAGATAGTTTTTGCAACGGTCATAATATCTGTTCTCTGAACGCAGGCGTTATTCAAAAGCTCTGTTACAACATCGCCTACAAGCTTGTTGTTGAGTGATAACCCCTGCTCATATAAAGGGTATCTGATAATCTTCAGAAGGTCTTCGCCTGTCATATTGTAGTCTGTAAGCCCCTGAGTAAAGCTTGTGAGGTTGCCCTCGCTGTCTTTGTAATACATATCACAAGGGATAGTATACGCAGTGCCGCCTAAAATATCAGTCAGCGCAATAAAGCCCTTGTCGTTTAATACCATATACTTATCGATAAGTACATCATATTCAGTACCGATTGCCGTTATGAGCGATGAAACACCGCCTGACTTGAAGGTAGCTTCAAAATCTGAATCGCCATAAGCAGTTGATGGCGGTACAGGTACAAGCTTGAGTGCGGTTTCTGTAGGCATAAGTCTTGCAAGCAGTATACCCGAAATATCCTTATTTTCGTTGCTTAAAACAAAAAGCGTTGTAACGCAGTCTTCCTTTGTAGGCACTAAAACCTCGTCTGCAACCGATGAGGTTTCCTCTTCCTCGTGGGTTAGTATGTATCTGTCAAGAACAAGCCATGCCCCACCGCCTATTATCGCAAAGAAGATTGCAAAGGTCAAAAAGTATACAAGCGCTGTATATGAGCGACGTTTTTTAGCAGCCATCTGTCCGTTACCTCTCGTTTCAAAATAGTATAAATTTATCCCGCAAAAAAGAGGGATAGAAAAATATTCGTTTATGTAGATATAATATAATTAACCGCAAAAATCAAAGATTTTTGTCAAGTAAAATTTCAGAGATTTTCAAAAATCTGCACTTTGCACAAACTTTAGTTTTCAACCAGATTGTTGAAAACTACCCTCAAAAATGTTGAAAACTCTCAAAAAGGGCATATTTTCAAGAAAAACGCTGTTGAAAAGTCTGTTGAAAATGTTAATAACTCATCTGGCAGAATTTTTCTCACATTGCCCGATTTGTCAAATAGTTTCTTTTAAAAAACTAATTCACAACCGAAGCCTTATGTTAAAATATCAAAAGAAAGTTTTTGTCAATATAAATATATTTTAAATTTTTAAATATAAGGTCACTTTTTAGTTGAAATTCTTATCAAAATAGAGTAAAATAGAAGTCAGAATAATCCTTTGTTGGCTAAAAGGTCGATAATACGACATTCTAAGCCTTTTTTCTTTGCATATCGGATCGTTTGCCCCGTACCGCTTTTGTACTCTGCAACAACCCCGATAAGCTTTGATGAATTATCTACCATAAAGTAGTTTCTTTTTTTGAATGCGTCGGCTGTGTATGCGTCAGATGTATATACTACAGCGTCAGCGTTATTGCATATAATCATATAGTCATATTTTTCTTCAGCGGTATATTTTTTCTCCTGATTTTTAAAAGGGATACAGCATATAAGCTTTATATCGGGGTGTTTTGCTTTCAGCTCCAGAACTATTTTGGCAGCAAACAGATCAATACCTCTTGCCATACCGCTTATAAAAACCGTTTTGCCTTGCTTTATGCTATCGCTGATAGCAAGATACAAAACGCTCAGAAGCCGCTTGAACTCGGGTGAGGTAAGGTCTCCGTTCCCGGGTAGCTTTTCAGGGCGGTGACCGGTAAAGCAGACAGCATTATCAGTATCAAATGATACGTTTTCAATTTTTGTCAGCAAAACTTGTTCCCTCCCGACAAAAGTCGATTTCATATTAAAAGAATACCACATTTACATAAAAATTGCAATAGAAAGGTTTTGTTTCATGGAATATTTAAAGGGTAAATCCTATTTAAAAAGATGCTTTGCTCAGATCCATCTTGACCGACTTGGAAAAAACATTAAAAATTATATAGATTATTCAGGCGCAAAGGAAATTTGCTGTGTTGTAAAGGCTGATGCCTACGGTCATTGTGTCAGCGCAGTAGCGCCTTATCTTCAGGATAAGCTTGGCATCAGATGGTTTGCAGTATCAAACGCAAGCGAAGCGGTCGACCTTCGCGAAATGGGCATTAAGGGCGAGATATTAATTTTGGCCTCAACTCCGGTAAACGGCATTTCTCTTTTGAAAGAACATAATCTCATCACAACAGTACCAAGCCTTGAATATGCAAAAACTCTCTCTGAAAACGGTGGCGGCAGAGTGCATATAAAGCTTGATACAGGTATGTCGAGAATAGGTCTTGATATAAAGAACGCAACAGAACAGATAAAAGAGATAAAAAAGCTTGAAAATATATCTGTTGAGGGTATCTTTACTCATCTTTGCGTTGCAGACAGCGCCGATGAAGAAGATGTTGCATTTACAAAAAATCAGATTGCTGCCTTCAAAAAGGTGGTAGAAGAATGTAAAGAATGCGGCATTGAGTTTTCATACAAGCATTTTTTGAATTCTGCAGGCGGTATTTATCATTACGATAGTGAAAGTGACCTTGTGAGACTGGGCATTACTCAGTACGGCTTATTGCCGAACGCTGAATTATCTTGTCCATTTGAGATTGAGCCTGTTATGGATTTTAAAGCCGTAGTTACCCAGGTAAAGTATATCGAAAAAGGCGATACTGTAAGCTATGGCAGAACCTTTACAGCCAAGTCTCGAATGAAGGTTGCTACAGTTTCTGTAGGTTACGCTGACGGCTATTTCAGAGCTTTTTCAAACTGTGGCAAGGTGTTGATAAACGGTAAATTCGCAAACATCATCGGCAGAGTTTGTATGGACCAGATGATGATCGATGTAACAGATATTGAGGTTTCTGCGGGCGATGTTGCTACCCTTTTTGGTAAGGGCTTGTCAGCTGATGAAATCGCGCTATCTATAAATACGATAGGGTATGAGCTTATCTGTGCAGTTTCAAAGAGAGTTCCAAGAGTAATTTATCTTGATGATAAGGAAATTGCAGATTTTGTTTAATATGATTTAAAGGAGTGAGAAAGAGTGTATACAATAAAAAGTGAATCAGATTATAACAAATGGCGTCAGATTACAATAAAAACCTGCTATGCGCTTGCAGTAATCGTGCTTATCAGCGAAACTACGCTCTTTTTTCTGAGTAACCCTGCAGATTTGCAGTATTACTCGGTTACTCACCATCTTATAAGATTTTTAGTAGCTCCGTCTGCTATGAATTTTCTGACAGTATTCATTGGCAATCTGCTTATTAAAAAATCCAGATATGACCAGAGAATGAAAAATGTGCTCGTTTGTCTGGTATTGTATTTTGAATGCTTTTTTACTCAGATTTTCCATTGCAATATAAACGCTTTGATGCTCGCAGCGCTTGTCGCTATTTATATGACAATTATTTTCGGTGACCTGAGTATAACAAGGCTGATTTTTGCATTATCGGTTATCGGCGTTACCATAATGTTTATTTTGGGTGCATTTGAATTATCGGTAAACTTAAGAAGCTTCAATATCTACAAGCATCTTGTAGAATATCTTGTGGCTATGGTTATCTATGGCTGCTCATATATTACTGCAAAGACGATCATCGATTATGAAACAGAAAGAGAAAGAAAAATGAGTGAAGGCTACAAAAAGCAGCTTGACCTTGTTAATCAGTCAATGCTTGACAGCCAGACAGGTCTTTTCAACAGAAGAACATTCATTGAAAAGGTTGACGTATCTTTCTCAAAATGTCAGTATACAAAAAACCTTGTGCTTGC
Source organism: uncultured Clostridia bacterium (assembly GCA_937892655.1). Classification (GTDB taxonomy): domain Bacteria; phylum Bacillota; class Clostridia; order Oscillospirales; family Ruminococcaceae; genus CALBJC01. Next base: position 4,445 of record CALBJC010000135.1, read on the forward strand.
AATTTTAGAGGTTGATGATTTAGGTAAGAAAAGAGAGGCTTACGGCAGAGAACTATGCGACCAGATTCTGCTCGACATTTCTCAGATAATAAAAGAATGCTTTGCGTCAAACGCCTGCACCTGCGGCAAATATGATTTTGATCAGTTTGCGGTTTTGGTAAGAACAGATTCGCAGGAGGATGTTTTACAGAGAATTGAAAAAGTTAATATGCGTGTCAGTCTGCTCAAATATGAAAAGCTTGAAGAATCATTTGTAACGGTAAGCTTCGCGCTTTCAAGCTATACAAACGATATGTGGTCTTCATCAGATATGTTTACAAGAGCAATCAGAGTTTTAGAGGCAAAAAGAACAAAAAGACAGATAGAGAGTCTTAAGATTTAATTGTGTGTTGCAGAAATGTTCTGTAATATAAATTTACACGCTAGGAGAAGAAAGATGAAAAAACTGATTACCGTGGCTCTGGCAACAATGCTTGCTATGAGTATGGCAGCATGTTCTGGCGACCAACCCACGCAGACCGTAACAACTGCGCCTACAGGTCATGAGAATATTGTTGTGACAGTTGAGGGTATCGAGCTTTCGCACACTGATTATTTTTATGACGAGGCTTTTACTCTTACTGCAAAGTATGATACAGCCGCAAAACTGTATTATACTCTTGATGGCTCATCGCCTGAGTCATCCGATTCAAGAAAGCTCTATGAAAATGGCATAGAGTTCAAATCATCCACAAAAGACATCAAAAGCTATACAATAAAGCTTTGTCTTGAAAAGGCTGACGGTACATATTCAGATGTACTTACTCATTCGTACTTTGTGGGCGAGAAAATAAATGAGCGTTTTGATACTCTTATTTTCTCGGTTTCAACCGACCCTTACAACCTTTATGACTATGAATATGGTATCTTTGTTCCCGGTAAGCTCAGAGATGATTATATTGCGCAAAATCCGGGTGTAAAGGTTGAAGCTCCCGACCCTGCAAACTTCAATATGCGTGGCCGTGAAAGCGAAAGACCCATCTACCTTGAAGTTTTCGAGGCAAACGGAACCTGCGTTATTTCTCAGGATTGCGGTATGAGAACCCACGGCGGCTGGTCAAGAGCGCAGGATAGAAAGTCAATGAAGCTTTTTGCAAGAAAAGAATACAATGAGCTTTTAAACAATTTTGACTATGAATTTTTCCCTGATGTTAAGGATACGACAGACGGAACAGTTATCGACAGCTACAAGCGCCTTGTTTTAAGAAACAATGCAAACGATGAAAACTACTGCTTTATGAGAGATGAGCTTATTTCATCCCTGGCAGCCGATACAACCCTTGCAGATACTCAGAATGCAAGACCTTGCGCTGTATTTTTAAATGGTGAATACTACGGTTTCTTCTGGCTCCACGAGGTTTATGATGATAACCGCTTGGAAGACATCTATGACGGAACTCAGGATTCAGACTGGGCAGTTTTAAAGGGAAATGAATACAGCAAGGAAGAAGACGAGGATGATGACCTCAATGTAAAGGCTGTTGCTGAATACAATGCTATGTATGAAAAATACGCATACGGTGATCTTACAGATGACGCATTGTTTGAGCAGTTTAAAAACGAGGTCGATATCGATAACTTCCTGTTATACTATGCAATAAATATCTATATCGGCAATCACGACTGGCCTAACAATAACTATGCTGTATACAAGTATTACGGCAACGCTGTAGGCGATGGTGCGCTTGATGGTAAGTGGCGCTGGCTTTTGTATGATACAGAATACAGCTTAGGACTTTATGGTGAAAAAGCAGAGCAGGATGTTTTCAAGAGCATTTTAGGCTATGCAAATGACGAAAAGGATTCAGCATTATTCCAATCTGTTATAAAGCGTGAGGACATGCTCGAAAAATTTCTCAACATTATGTGTGATTTGATGTACGGTGAATTTTCACCTGAATCCTTCAGAGCAAGACAAGCAGAGCTTGCCGCTATCAGAGATAATGAGCTTTACTATGCGCTTGACCACAGAAAGTGTGCTGACTGGTTTAAAACAGAGTATTTACAGAACTACATCAGGGAAATGCTCAACTATACCGATTTCAGACCTATGTATATCAAAAAGCAGATAAATACATATTTTGGTTACGAAAAGGCTTATAATGTAAAGGTCAATTCAAACGATAATGCAATTATCAATATCAATGACCGACAGATTGAGCCTGGCGATTTGCAGTACAGTGCCAACTATTACGAGGGCTTGAATGTATATCTGAGCGCTCAGATTGCAAAGGGCTATGAATTTGATTACTGGGATGTAGGCGGTCAGAAGATTTATGATGCTGAAATTTCAGTATCGGATGTTACAGAGATCACTCTTGTAACAAAGCCTGCAGCGGGTGAAAATCCATTGATTACATTTGTAAACTCTCAGGGCGATGATGAATATGTTGTTATCTCAAATCCATATTCAAACGATTTGTCACTCGCAGGGCTTTACTTTACAGATGATTCATCTGACCTCAAAAAGCTTCAGCTTCCAAACGTTACATTAAAGCAGGGTGAAAGATTCGTTGTTTATATGGAAAGCTATACGGCTGACAAAAACATCGAATGCGCAGGCTCTGCAACAGCAGGCTTTAACATCAAAAAGGGTGAAACCTTAGTTTTATCAAATTCATCAAACGTAATTTTATCAAAGGTTTTATTACCATCTCTTGCAAATAACAGCAGATATGAATATAACCTTTTCAGCGGTGAATGGGAAGAATTTTTAAACTGATAAAAAACTTTTTTGCTTTTAAAGTTGGTTTTAGTTTTATACTGTAAAGTTAGTATTGCAAAAAGGAGGGAAGAAATTGGCATATCTGGCAACCTTTAAGCGAACAGAGAAAAAGTATCTTATGACAAAGGAGAAATTTCAGTTGCTTAATGAAAAAATAAATGGCAGATTACAGATGGATAAATACGGCGAGCATACAATATGCAACGTGTATTATGATACAGATGATTACAGACTTATATGTGAGTCAATTGAAAAGCCTAAATACAAAGAAAAGCTGAGAGTTCGTTGTTATGGTAAGGCAGATGCCGACTCTGATGTCTTTTTGGAACTGAAAAAGAAATACAAGGGCGTTGTATACAAGCGCCGCGTTGCTCTTACGGCAAAACAGGCAATGGAGTTTACCCAAAACAGAGTATATCCCTTTGAAAGTCAGGTCCTTCGTGAAATTGAATACTTTATAGATTTCTATAAATGCACTCCGAAGGTTTTTATAGCGTATGACAGAATAGCGCTCATCTATCCTGAAGATAAAAACTTCAGAGTAACCTTTGATAAGAATATCCGCAGCCGTATGGATGATCTTGATTTAACCATGGGCGACAGCGGCAATCATCTTTTAAAGGATGGCTACGTTCTTATGGAGGTAAAGGCTGCGGGCGCTATGCCGCTGTGGTTTGCGCAGATATTAAATGAGCTTGAGATTTATCCTACCTCATTTTCAAAATACGGCAACATCTATAAAGCACAGATTTTCCCGACACTGAATAATCAAAGAAACAACGATAATAATATAAGGAGCGAAATTTTATGTTCTCAAGTCTTTTCTCAACAACTGCTGCAAGCCTTAGCATCGGTTCAGTAGCAATCTGTACGGGCGTTTCATTACTCATAGGCATTATCTTGGCACTCGTTTACCGCGCAAGCGAAAACTGTTCAAGAAACTTTTTGTTAACCCTTATTCTCTTACCTTCAGTTGTTCAGATGGTAATTATGCTTGTAAACGGCAACCTCGGAACAGGTGTAGCAGTAGTGGGTGCATTCAGCCTTATCCGTTTCAGATCAGTTCCCGGTACATCAAAGGAGATCTGCATTATCTTCCTTGCAATGGCAACAGGTCTTGCAACAGGTATGGGTTACGCAGTATTTGCGCTTTGCTTTGGTATTGCAATAAGTCTTGTATTCTTACTCTTGTCAACAACAATTCTGGGCACAAAAAATGAGGCAAAAAGCCTTAAAATAACTATTCCTGAAAACCTTGATTATACAGAAGTTTTTGATGACATTTTTGATAAGTATACAAAGAAGGCAACTCTTGACAGAATCAAGAGCGTAAATCTCGGCTCAATGTTTGAGATATCTTACTCAGTAGTCCTCAAAAGCGGCGTTTCACAAAAGCAGATGATCGATGAGATCAGATGCAGAAACGGCAACCTTACTATCGTATGCTCAAGGCTTGCGGATGCTAAGGACGTTTTGTAATCTATCAGATTTATAAGTTACCGCCCTTTGATAAAAAGGGCGGTTTTTTGTATCAATTTCGAAAAAAGGAAGTAATTAAATGAAGAAAGCTTTGGTTTTAAGCTTGATATCAGCGCTTTTACTGAGCGCTTGTTCAAATGATAACAGCAGTCAGTCAGGTGCAGGCGGATTAGCTGTAAATGAGCAGACAGTGGTAGCACAGCCTGTCACAATTGATGTAGAAACAGTAGAATTCAAAGAGGATGACTTTGATCTTAAAACTACTGCGGATACAAAAATCACCCTCTCAGATAACAATACAAAAATCGAGGGTAGTGGCGCTGAGGCCGATGGTAACAACATAAAAATCACAAAAAGCGGTGTGTATGAATTTTCGGGTACGCTCTCTGACGGAGTGATTGAAATCTCAGCAACAAGCGATGATAAGGTCTATCTTATTTTAAACAATGCTCAGATAACCTCCTTATCATCATCACCGCTTATCGTAACCGAGGCAGATAAAGTAACCCTAACCTTAAAAGACGGCACAGAAAACACCTTTACAGATTCTACAGCTACTGAGCTTAATGATGAATCAGAGCCTGACGCTTGTATTTTCTCAAAGGATGACCTTGTAATAAATGGCAGCGGAACGCTTTTTGTAAACGCAAATTTCAATGACGGCATAACTTCAAAGGATGATTTGCGTATTATCAGCGGTAACATTGTAATAAATTCCGTTGGCGATGGTATCAAGGGTAAAAACTGCGTTGCAATAAATTCTGGTGATATTTTTATTACCAGCGGTAATGACGGTATCAAGTCAACCAATACCGAAGAGAAAGGCTATGTGTATGTAAAAAACGGAAATATTGAGACAAATGCACTTAGCGATGGTATTCAGGCGCAAAGCTATATCTATGTTGAAAACGGAACGTTTGATATTATAACAAACGGCGGCGCCGATAATGCCCCTGAGCAAACCTCTCACGGCTTTGGCGGCGGCTGGGATATGAATAATACCAATACCGATGATGACCAGAGCCGCAAAGCACTAAAAGCGCAGACGGGTATCTATATACAGAATGGAACATTCTCGCTTGACAGTTATGATGACGCTATCCACAGCGATGGAGATATAATCATAAACGGCTCTGTAATTACTGCTAAAAGCGGTGATGACGGAGTTCACGCTGAAACGTCCTTTGAAATCACAAGCGGCGTTCTTACTATCGAAAAATCCTACGAGGGCATCGAAAGTGCTGTAATAACCTTAAGCGGCGGCAGTATAGACGTTACATCCTCAGATGACGGCTTAAACGCTACAAACGGAAGCGGTGAGGGCTTCGGCTTTGGCGCTCAGAGTGGCGATACCGCAGACCAGGCAATATATTTTAACGGAACAAATCTTACGATGAATGCAGGCGGTGACGGTATCGATTCTAACGGCATAGTTAAAATGACTGCAGGTAATGTTATAGTATACGGCCCTACAAATTCTGGCAATGGTGCGCTTGACTATGCTATGAGCTTTGAAATCACAGGAGGTACTCTCATAGCGCTCGATGCGCAGGGAATGTCTATGACTCCGTCTGGCGGTACTCAGCCATTTATAAACGCAATGGGTTCATTTGCTGCAAATGAAAAGCTAGTTATCGAAGATGAAAGCGGTAATGTTCTGATAAGCGTTACTCCTGAAAAAACCTTCCAGTCGGTAGTCTTTTCCTGCCCTCAGATGACAGAAAATAAAAACTATAAGGTAACTCAGGGCGATACAACCGCAACTGCCACAGCTACAACTCAGGCTATGGGCGGCTTTGGTGGCACAATGCCGGGAGGCAACTTCGGCGGTGGCGGTGGAAGAGGCCCGCACCCTGATGACTTTGAAATCCCTGAAGGCTATGTTCCGCAAAAGCCTGATAAACCACTATTCCAATAAAAAATCCCCGTGAAGAATTTCTTCACGGGGATGCTTTTGTGTGTTTTAGTTCATCGGATAACATTTGATATCAGGCAGTTCATCTCTTGTCAGTACTCTGTCGTGAGCATAAACCTTTTCGAGCATATATAGCTCTGTATAGCCCTCATTGTAGCCGGTGTTCTGTGCTACAACGAAATCGCCTGACCATACTGCAAACCATGCCCAACGGCAACCGTCTGCCATTGCCAGATCAGGGTCAAACAAAACGCCGTTTTCTGAAAGGGTAACGATCTTGTTTTCTGATGGAATATTCATAAGCTCATGGAAGGTTTCTGACTGTGATGAGTAGTCGTGGTTTGTAGCGTAGATATCCCATGATACGATGTCACAGTATTCGTCACCCGGATACCAGTCAGCTGACTGACCGTTCCATACCCAGATCAAGTTGTTACACTGATGATAGTTTGTAAGTCTGTCGTAGAGTAAAACCCACAATTCCTTGTAAGCCTCAGCGCCTGATGCGCCCCACCAGAACCAACCGCCTGAAGCCTCGTGTAAAGGTCTCCAGAGAAGTGGAATGCCTGCTTCTTCGAGCTCCTTGATTTCAGCAGCGATAGCGTCAATATCTCTGATAAGTAAGTCGTAGCCTGCAGGGTCTGTGCCGTCTAAAGCTGCCTTGAGATTAAAGGTTGTAGCCTTTGTATAAAAACCGCTGTACCAAGGCTCTGAACCCTTTTCAAGGTAATCCTCAGGAGCGTTCCAGTGCCAGCACATTGAAATGATACCGCCATCATTCCAGAATGTCTTTGCAGAAAGCTTGGCCTGAGCGCCTGATGTTCCGCCCATTGCCACTCTTGATGGAGAAGCGTTGATAAGGTCAAGGCTTAAAATTGCAGGAACCTTGCCTGTATGCTTGTTGATAAGATACATTTCTCGTGATTCTTCGCCCTTGTCAGCGTGCTGACCTGAGAGAATGTATTTTCCGTAGGTGTCGCATAAAAAGCTGTAAAGACGTCTTGTAATATCATTTGAATTAGGGTTTGAAAGCTCCTTTGAAACCTCGTAGCTTATATCATTTGTTCTTGCAGGGAGTGACTTGATAGAAAACTTGTCCATTTCAAATCCGCCTTCCTTTGTTTCAACTGTCAGAGTATGTGTGCCCTCTGCAATGAATACATTAGGTACAGTCTCTTCCTTGAAGCCTAAAACAGTTGACAAAAATCTGCCCGCAAGCTCACCGTCGATATAAACGGTATTGCTGATACTTGATGTTGTTCCTCTTGAAATAAAGGCTAAATCATAAAAACCTGTTGATGGAATATCAAGCTCAAAATCAATAGTGAGCTCTTCGCCTGTAAAGCCTGTAACGTATGTGACATCTTCTTCCTGCGCTGTAGTAATTGATGCTGAAAGCTGACCGTTTTCTGCTTCAAAAACCTCATCTACTGCAACAGCGTTGAGAGAAATAGGTACATCAGAATAGTCAAGGTCGCCTACAGATTCAACGATAGGCGCTGTAGTTGTAGCTTCTTCTTTGCTTGAAGTGTCATCATTCTTACAGCCTGCAAGTGAAGCCGTCATAGCGCCTGCAAGGGTAATGCTCAATAATCTTTTTGCAAAAACCATAATACTAAACTCCTTAATTAAAATACTATATAATTATAATATCACCTTTAGTTTTTGCGGTCAATAAAGAATATGAACATTAAAATCTGCTCAATCGTTTAATATTAACTTGATAACAGCATAATCTGCTCAAGGGGCATATCGGGATTGAGAGCTTTGTTTATTGCCATGGAAATAAGACGCGATGCTTTGTCTGTCAGAGCGTCGATATTTCTGGGGGTAACCATCATCTGAGAAGTCTTTTCAGGCGCTACTCCCGTTTTCTGAAATGCGATAGTATCCATATCGATAACCGTAGGTATCCCGATTGCAATACAAGGTACTCCAAGCGTTTTTTCTGACAGCTCCCTTCTTGCGTTTTCAACGCCCGAGCCCGGTACTATTCCCGTATCGCAAAGCTGAATGGTACAGCCTAAATTTGAAAGCTCAGAGCAGGCGAGTGCGTCAACCGCTATTACTATATCAGGTCTTGTTTTTTCAACGAGCGCTTTTGCTATATCTCCCGCTTCAATTCCCGTCTGCCCTAAAACGCCGGGAGAAACTGCTGTAATATTTAAAAGTCCCTCTGTATCAAAATCCTTTGCCAGAAGCTTTATATGCCTTGTTGCGATAATCTTGTCACAAACCTTGGGACCTATACTGTCGGGCGTTATCTGTCTGTTGCCTAGCCCCATTATAAGTGCAGAATCAATATTTTTGCATAGTGATGAAATAATTTCTGCCAAAAGCTCGATTCTGTTTTTTGTGTCCTCGCTTTCGCAGGATAGTCCTTCTCCCCTGAGCGTATAATATGTCCCACAGGGCTTGCCGATAAGCTCTTGTGCCGACTTTGTTTTAATATCGATTCTTGTGATCTCAAAGCCGTGTTCTTGTCTTTGCGATTTTTCTATTCCTTCTGGAAGACTGCCTTCGTTTTCAATTGCCTGCGTGCTTTCAGAGGCAAGGTCAGTTCGTATACTGCTATTCATTTTATCAACTCCGTTTTTAGCTTATTATCTGCAAAACGGTCTGTAAAATACGCTTGTGCAGTTCTTTTTGTACGAAATAACGAAAGAGGCTTTGATATATCGTGAAATTTTATTGCTTTTTTATTCTTGCAATTTGCATCCAAAGATGATAAAATAAATTCTAAGGCATGTTAAATAAGTGGGCATTTCCCTCTCAGTCATGCATAGCTTATGTAAAACGCCGCTATATTATAACAGGAGGTGGGCATAAAATGCCAAACATCAAGTCCGCTAAGAAGAGAGTTAAGGTAAACGAAGCTAAGACATTACAGAACAAGATCGTAAAGAGCGACCTTAAGACAGCACTCAAGAAGGCTGACGCTGCTTGCGCTAACAACGATGCAGACAAGGCTGCAGCTGTAACAGCAGCTATCAAGAAGGTAGACAAGGCTTGCGCTAAGGGTATCATGCACAAGAACGCTGCTTCTAGAAAGAAGTCACAGCTTCAGACAAAGCTCAACAAGTCAAACGCTTAATAAATAATAAAAGCCTGCTTTTAAAAGCAGGCTTTTTTGTTTTTATTTAGAAAATAACATACATAAGCATTGAAATATTCATAGCGATCAGCGCGCCGAATAAAACGTCGCTTATAAAGTGAACACCGCCTATTACCCTGATAATTGCAATAAGGGCTGAAATTACAAACAGCGCGATACCAAACGGCTGGGATACATAGAATATGGCCCAAGCAATTGCAACTGCGCAAGCTACATGACGGCTCGGGAATGACTGCCCCGGTGAATTTTTCGCAAGCGTTGCTGAGCGTCTGTAAACCTGATAAGGCCTTTTTGCGTTAAAAAGCTTTCTGAAAACGGTTGCTACAATAAAAGTAATAGCAGGCGCTAAAAATACATCTGCCAGCTTTGTGCGAAATGCAAATAATCCGACAATAAGAAAAACCGGATATACAACATACATAAGCATAGTCAGATAGAAATTAGCATTGTTTATAAGCCTTGTCATACCTCTGTGCTGCCTGAAATACCGCTCAAGCTTTAAAAATATTTCTTGTGTCATCTTTTCTACACCCCTTGATAAAAAACCTCTTTTACTTCCCTCGATTCAAGCTTTTAAAGCTTAAAATATTTAATCATAGTAATTATAGCACACATTGCCTAATTTTGTCAAATAAAGTTGAAATAAAAGGTTTAAGTTTTACAATCTATGTTCATTTGTTGACACAAATGTCAAAATGAATATAATTAAAACTATAAAACCTGAAACGGAGATATGAAAATGTTAGATAAAATAAGCGCTCTTACAGTATCCCATGATTTTGTAAGAAGAAATTTAAAGGAAGGCTCTTTTGCTATTGATTGTACTGCGGGCAGAGGGTATGATACTGTTTTTTTAGGCGAATGTGTAGGTAAAAGCGGCAGAGTATTAGCCTTCGATATTCAGGATGAAGCGATAAACTCAACCAACGAGAGAATAAAAGCGCAGGGCCTTGAAGATATATGCACAGTTATAAAAGAAAGTCACAGCAATATCGATAAATATGCCGTTGCTCAGACTGTTGACTGTATTATGTTCAATTTTGGCTGGCTGCCAAATGGTGACCATAAGATAAATACCAAAAAGGAAACAAGCATCGAGGCAATCGACAAGGGCCTTGAAGCCTTGAAAATCGGCGGAATAATGAGCCTTTGCATATATTACGGCAGAGATACGGGATTTGAAGAAAAAGAGGCTATACTTGAGCATTTAAAAATCATTGATGACAAAAAATATACAGTAATCGTAGGCGAGTTTGTAAACCGCGGCAACTGTCCGCCTATACCCGTATTTATTGTCAAGCAGGGATGAATTTTATAGAATATGGACAAAAACGCTTTGCAGGATTTCTGTGCAAAGCGTTTTGATTTTTGTCATATTTTTACTGTAAGAAAAAGGCAGATTTTTTATTATAAAATGTATCGTCAAATGCCGTAAATATACAATAAAAGTAGGCATTGATAATTTTTTATCAATATTGCACAATAAGAGGGCGTAATGGTTGTAAGAATTTTTTCTAGCTTTTTTTGTAGAAATGTGTTATAATAGTTTACGTATGATAAAGTAGACTAATTATATTATATTTTTAGTCTTACAAATATTATCAATAAGTCTTTATGACAATAATATTACAGGAGGTTTTCAAATGGCAATGAAAAAACCAAACGTTCCTTTCTCAGGTACACCTGAGCAGGAAAAGCAGCTCTTAGCCGTTATTGAAAAGCACAAGGACGATAAGGGTGCACTTATGCCTGTTCTTCAGGAAGCACAGGAGATCTACGGCTATCTTCCTATCGAAGTTCAGACAATTATTGCAAAGGAAATGGACATTCCTCTTGAGAAGGTTTACGGCGTAGTAACATTCTATGCTCAGTTCTCTCTCAATCCAAAGGGCAAGTACAAGATTTCTGTTTGCTTGGGTACAGCTTGCTATGTAAAGGGTTCAGGCGATCTTTATGACAAGTTACAGGAAACTCTTGGCATCAAGGGCGGCGAATGCACACCAGACGGTAAGTTCTCACTTGAAGCTTGTCGTTGTATCGGCGCTTGCGGTCTTGCACCGGTATTGACTGTAAATGATGATGTATACGGCAGACTTACAGTTGACGATATTGCAGGCATTATTGCAAAGTATCAGGACGCTGAATAATAATGATGACAGAGCTTTCGCTCAATGTTCTTGACGTAGCTTACAATTCTGTAAAAGCAAAAGCGAGCTTGATTGAAATTACTATTGATGCTGACTTTTCTTCTGACGTTTTGTCGATATCCATTAAGGATAACGGCTGCGGAATGTCAAAAGAGCAGGTAATGGCGGTTGAAGACCCGTTTTTCACCACAAGAACGACCAGAAAGGTTGGCCTTGGTATTCCGTTTTTCAAGCAGGCTGCCGAAATGGCTCAGGGTAGCTTTAAGATTACATCTGAGATAAACGTCGGTACAGAGGTTTTGGCTACATTCAGGCTTTCGAGCATTGACAGAATGCCGCTTGGGGATATGACCCAGACAATGCATCAGCTTATAACCTTCAATCCTCAGATCGATTTTTTATACACCTATAAAGTGAACGAAAAATCCTTTGTTCTCGATACCAGAGAATTCAGAGAGGTTTTAGAGGGCGTACCTTTTGATGTACCTGAGGTTTCAGAGTATATAAAAGAGTATCTTACAGAAAACAAGGCTGATGTAGACGAAAATTTGATTTTCTGAAAAATAATATTATAGGAGGATTACTATGAAATCTTTAGCAGAACTCAAGGCAATCCGTGAAAAGATGCAGGGACAGGTTGGTCTTCGTGCAGAAGACGAAAATGTAACAAGAGTTGTTGTTGGTATGGCAACTTGCGGTATTGCAGCTGGCGCTAGACCAGTACTCACAACCTTCGCTGACAAGGTTGCTGAAAAGAATATTGAAAACGTAGTTGTAACTCAGACAGGTTGCATCGGTATGTGCGCACTTGAACCAATCGTTGAGATCCAGGTTCCGGGCAAGGAAAAGGTTACATACGTTAACATGACAGCTGAAAAGGCAATTGAAGTTATCGACCAGCACCTCATCAGAGGTCAGGTAGTTACTGAATATACAGTAAAGTAAGGAGGAATACTAAATGTATCGTTCACATGTATTGGTTTGCGGTGGTACAGGTTGTACTTCTTCCGGAAGCCAGGCTATTATCGACGCATTACATGCAGAAATCGACAAGAACGGTCTTACATCTGAAGTTCAGGTAGTAAAGACAGGTTGTTTCGGTCTTTGTGCGTTAGGCCCAATTATGATTATCTATCCAGAAGGCACATTCTACTCAATGGTTAAGGTAGAAGATATTGCAGAAATCGTTTCTGAACACCTTCTCAAGGGTAGAATCGTTTCACGTCTTGTTTACCAGGAAACTGTTAAGGAAGACGGTATCGTATCACTCAATGATACAAACTTCTACAAGAAGCAGAAGAGAGTTGCTCTTCGTAACTGTGGTGTTATCAACCCAGAAAACATTGATGAATACATCGCTGTAAACGGTTATGAAGCTCTCGGTAAGGTATTGACAGAAATGACTCCGGACGATGTAATCAAGACAGTTCTTGATTCAGGTCTCAGAGGCAGAGGCGGCGGCGGCTTCCCAACAGGTAGAAAGTGGCAGCTCGCTAAGGATCTCGTTAAGGGCGGTCAGAAGTATGTTGCTTGTAACGCTGACGAAGGTGACCCAGGTGCATTTATGGACCGTTCAATCCTCGAAGGCGACCCACACGCTCTTATTGAAGCTATGGCTATTGCAGGTTATGCAATCGGCGCTTCACAGGGTTATGTATACGTTCGTGCTGAATATCCGATCGCTGTTAGACGTCTCCAGATCGCTATCGATCAGGCTAGAGAATATGGTCTCTTAGGCGAAAATATCTTCGGTTCAGGCTTCAGCTTTGATATGGGTATCAGACTTGGTGCCGGTGCATTCGTATGTGGCGAAGAAACAGCTCTTATGACATCTATCGAAGGTAACAGAGGTGAGCCACGTCCAAGACCTCCATTCCCAGCTGAAAAGGGTCTCTTTGGCAAGCCAACAGTATTAAATAACGTTGAAACATACGCTAACATCCCACAGATCATCCTCAATGGTGTTGAATGGTTCACATCAATGGGTACAGAAAAGTCTAAGGGTACTAAGGTATTCGCTCTGGGCGGTAAGATCAACAACACAGGTCTTGTAGAAGTACCAATGGGTACAACTTTAAGAGAAGTTGTTGAAGAAATCGGTGGCGGTATCCCTAACGGCAAGAAGTTCAAGGCTGCTCAGACAGGTGGTCCTTCAGGCGGTTGTATCCCTGTTCAGCACTTTGACGTTGAAATTGACTACGATAACCTCATCGCTCTCGGCTCAATGATGGGTTCAGGCGGTCTTATCGTTATGGACGAAGACAACTGTATGGTTGACATCGCTAAGTTCTTCCTTGAATTTACAGTAGATGAATCATGTGGTAAGTGTACACCTTGCCGTATCGGTACAAAGAGAATGTACGAAATGCTCGATAAGATTACAAAGGGTCAGGCTACTCTTGAAGATATCGACAAGCTCGAACAGCTCTGCTACTACATCAAGGATAACGCTCTTTGCGGTCTTGGTCAGACAGCTCCAAACCCTGTTTTATCAACTCTCCGTTACTTCAGAGATGAGTATATCGCTCACGTTGTTGACAAGAAGTGTCCTGCAGGCGTATGTAAGGATCTTCTCTCATTCAATATTGAAAAAGACAAGTGTATCGGTTGTGGTATGTGTGCTAAGCAGTGTCCTGCAGGCGCTATCACAAGAACAGATTACATTGCTCCTGGTAAGAAGCTTGCAGCATTTGAAATCGATCCGGCTAAGTGCGTAAAGTGCGGCGCTTGTATCGAAAAGTGTAAGCCAGGCGCTATCTATAAGAAGTAATAAGGGAGGATGAACTTAAATGGATATGGTAAATATTAAAATTAATGGCGTTGCAATTTCAGTTCCAAAGGGTTCAACAATCCTTGAAGCTGCAAGAATTGCAGGCGTAGAAATTCCAACCCTTTGCTTTTTGAAGGATATCAACGAGATCGGTGCTTGCCGTATCTGCGTTGTTGAAGTTAAGGGTGCAAGAAGCCTTGTTGCATCTTGCGTATACCCAGTATTTGAGGGTATGGAAGTGTTCACAAACACACCAAAGGTACTCGACTCAAGAAAGAAGACATTACAGCTTATCCTTTCAACACATGACAGAAAGTGTCTTTCATGTGTTCGTTCAGGCAACTGCGAATTGCAGAAGCTCTGTAAGGATATGAAGATCGACGATGAAGCTTACTATGATGGCGATAAGAATCAGTACGATATCGACTATTCTGCAGCTCATATGTACAGAGATAACAACAAGTGTATCTCATGCCGTCGTTGTATCGCAGTATGTGAAAAGAACCAGGGCGTTGGCGTTATCGGCGCTAACGAAAGAGGTTTTGCTACAGTAATCGGTTCAGCATTTGATATGGATCTCGGCGACACATCATGTGTATCATGTGGTCAGTGTATCGCAGTTTGTCCTACAGGTGCTATTGCTGAAAAGGATAACACAGCTGACGTATTTGCAGCATTGGCTGATCCTACAAAGCATGTTGTTGTTCAGACAGCTCCAGCTGTAAGAGCAGCTATCGCTGAAGAATTCGGCAATCCAATCGGTACAAACGGCGAAGGTAAGATGGTTGCAGCTCTCAGAAGACTTGGCTTTGCTAAGGTATTTGATACAAACTTTGCTGCTGACCTTACAATTATGGAAGAAGCTCACGAGTTCCTCGACAGAGTTAAGAACGGCGGTAAGCTCCCACTTATCACATCTTGCTCACCAGGTTGGGTTAAGTACTGTGAACACTACTTCCCTGATATGACAGAAAACCTTTCATCATGTAAGTCACCAATGCAGATGTTCGGTGCTATTACAAAGTCATACTATGCTGAAAAGAACGGTATCGACAAGAACGATATCGTAATGGTAGCAGTAATGCCATGTACAGCTAAGAAGTTTGAAATCGGCAGAGATGACGAATGCGGCGCAGGCGTTGCAGACGTTGATATTGCTATCACAACAAGAGAGCTCGCTAGAATGATCGATACAGCTGGTATCAAGTTCAACGAACTCCCTGAAGAAAAGTTTGATAACCCACTCGGCGAATACACAGGTGCTGCTGTTATCTTCGGTGCAACAGGCGGCGTTATGGAAGCAGCTCTCAGAACAGCTGTTGAAGAACTCACAGGCGAAACACTCGCAAAGCTCGACTTTGAAGAAGTTAGAGGTACTCAGGGCATCAAGAAGGCAACATACAACGTTGCTGGTATGGATGTTAACGTTGCAGTTGTTTCAGGCCTTGCAAACGCTAGAGAGCTTCTCAAGAAGGTTCAGAGCGGCGAAGAAAACTTACACTTTATCGAAATCATGGGTTGCCCAGGCGGTTGCGTAAACGGCGGCGGTCAGCCACAGGTTCCAGCATATGTAAGAAATACAACAGATATCAAGGCACTCAGAGCATCTGTTCTTTACAACATTGACTCAGCTTGCGCTATCAGAAAGTCACATGAAAACCCTGAAATCAAGGCTCTCTACAATGACTACCTCGGCAAGCCGGGCTCAGAAAAGGCTCACCACCTTCTCCACACAACATACGTTAAGAGAGGTCTCTAATTGGTGAAACCTGAATATAAATAATATTCAAAAAGCCAGAAGGCTGTGCAGTTAAATCTGCACAGCCTTCTTTGTGTAATAATTACAAAAGAATAATACTTACCTTATATAAAAGGTAGAAATATCGGAAAACTTATGAAAAATCAATCAAAATGAGGGGGTTATAAGGTATTATTAGTAGGTGAGAAATTGATATTGTTGAAAGTATGGTAGGAGATAATATGAAATTAAAAAAGAAAAAGCTTTTTAAAATTTTGCTTACGATATCGGTGGCTTGCCTGATAATGCTTGCATATTACCTGTTTCTTTCTCCTCGTGGAGTTACGGTAATGCGTGGATTATGCAACAGAAACGAGCTTGAAAGCATTGTTTCGTATTTTTCAGATATTCAAAGTGATATGATAGATTCAAGTCAAATCAGCTACGCAAAGGTTATACTAGGAGATAGTCAGCTGTATAAAAGCGTTTACGTCAATCATGAAAAACAGTGGAAAGACGAGGATATAAGCGGTAGTGAGGTAATTAATACGCTTAGTGCACTCAATGAAAAATATGGAGGAGACTATTTCTTTTCAATAGCTGTATGTGATTACTTTTCTGACGGAAGTATGCTTATTATAATTCCTGCTAACAAACGACTTATTGATTCAAAGACGCAGACACGGATTATTTATAATCTTGTATACTATAATGGCGACAAGATATATACCGATTCTGCAGAAAAAGACTATAATTTGTACACGGAAGTAATTGAAAATGGTACACATATATTCGGAGACTGGTATGTTTTCAGCGAAAAAGATAGTATGTGGTAGGTGATTATATGAAAAGAAAACATATCATTTTACTTAGTTTGTTTTTTATATTGATTTTGCTGATAGTGATTTTAGTATGTCATTTTAGCTATCCGGACATATCAATGAAAGTACAACAATTATATACTCCGACAAACATTAAAACCGCATATGTTCAGGACGATATTTTTTATATTTCTCAGAATTCTGTTTATAATTTCAATAATAACAAGAAAATCCATACTTTTGAATCATCTCGTCGAACGCCTCTTGATTGCTGGGTTTCGCAAAATAGACATCGATCTCTGCTCCAGGGGTTAGTAGATCGTAGGAATAGAAGGTAAACGCTAGCAATCCATCCTTATATTGCAGGATATACGCTTGATCCATATAGCCTTCATACATCCCTATCTTAGAATTCGGGATCGGATTATGATAATAAGCCTTATACTTGTCTTCTCCAAACTGGAAAAATAGTATGTTTAATCCTCCGACATAAGGGAAGTTCTCAGGCGACATTGTAGTGTATAATGTCGTAGTTATACCATCATCGCTTTTTCTGACGTAAGCTCTTCGCAAAGCGTATGATGCCCAATATGGAGTTTCAATCATTGTCTGCTTGATATTGGCTGGGAATTTATGGTCGATTACCCAGTCAAAA
The DNA here is from genome assembly GCA_937892655.1 of uncultured Clostridia bacterium. Lineage (GTDB taxonomy): Bacteria > Bacillota > Clostridia > Oscillospirales > Ruminococcaceae > CALBJC01. The sequence continues at coordinate 21,849 of CALBJC010000135.1, forward strand.
CGCTGATATGGTTCGCCCTCTTCGTTGTACAATTCGGTGTAATCCTCGTGCTTATTCAAATCCTTCGCGCCATTTACTCTCACGATTAACTCGCGTGTGTAGGGACGCCCTTTGGTTCCGGGATCGTAGAACTCCAAAACCATACTATTCTCGTCGTACGCCACAACAGTCATATCGCGGTTTAATCCATAAGGGCCTTGAAGCTTAAATTGATCACCCTCCATACTTGCAATGTGATGCGCATAGTAGAATTTCTGACCGTCGTCGGGATGGACGCGATATTCATTAAGCGAATAGAGTGCATATCGGTGATTTTCGGTCACTGCATATAAAAAACTACCATCGGCAATCTCTTTCCCGCCCGAATCAGAGTCCCAATAACGTTTGCCACCGTTTTTCCCGCCAGCATCATAGTATTTGTAGATTTTTACTGGGCGCCACGCATCGGCCGATTTCAAAACTTCAAAAGGAGTAAGTTCGGTATGGCCAATCTCCTTAATAACATTATCCCATACATTTTCGGGAGTCTCTTCCTTGCTACACCCTGCAAACGCCACAACAGCGAGCAACATAAATAATAGCTTTTTCATAATTTGTATGTTTAAAGAGTGTTGGAGTCAGGTTTTCAAACGAATACTTTCGCACGATGTAAAGTTACATAATTTTTTTCGGGGGGGCAAATTTTTTTGATGGAATTTTTTGATTTTTTTGCATTTTTAGGTGTAATTTCTTGGAATTTACCCCGAAAAAGCCAATTATTAAAATTGTTTAAAAACGTTTTAGGTGGGCGAGGGGAATTCAGAATTAAAAATTGGTCTTCGGGTGGTAATATAAAACCGTCATTCTGACATTTTTGTATTGGAGAGGGTAGGTGATGCTACTAACTACCATACAAAAATGTAAGAATCTACCTTTGGAAAAAGTACCTCGCAAAGAATAAACTTTGCAGCAAAGGTTGTTCTTCGGAAGGTTTTTAATAAAAGGTTGATTACAGCATTTTTACATATACCCTGATACTATCACCGCAGATAGGTTGATGTAAAATGTGGAATGACGTGATTTTTATTACGGGATGATGTGTATTTAACCTAATTTGAATCTTGAATTTTGAACGTTGCATTATAAAAAGTATTACCTTTGCAGTCGTTATGAGTATTCAAGATTCACCTCTTTCGTTAGGCACCGACTCTCTTGGTAAGCTGTTGAAGCGTTATGCGATGCCCGCAATCATTGCGCAGGTGTCCTCTTCGCTATACAATATCATGGACAGTATCTTCATCGGTCAAGGTGTTGGTCCTCTGGCCATCTCTGGTCTGGCGCTGACGATGCCGATGATGAATCTTGGTGCAGCATTTGGGGCGATGGTGGGAGCCGGTTCGGCTGCCATAACGTCGATTCGTCTGGGGCAGGGCAATAAGCAGGCTGCCGAGCAGATTCTGGGTAACGTGGTGCTGCTCAACGTGGCGATGGGACTTATCTTCACTCTGCTGGGGCTTATCTTTATCGACGACTTGCTCTACTTCTTCGGGGCAAGCACTCAGACCATCGGCTACGCTCGCGACTATATGCAAATCATTCTCTATGGCAACGTTGTAACTCACTTATATTTAGGGCTTAACTGTATAGTTCGCGTGACGGGTTACCCCCAAAAAGCAATGGCGATGATGCTCATTTCGATTGCCGTCAATGGCACGCTCGACGCTCTGTTTATTTTCGGATTCAAGTGGGGCATAGCGGGCTCGGCGTGGGCTACTGTGATTGCGCAGTTGGTGCCACTCATCATTCAGATTGTGCATTTCTCTTCGCCCAGCAGTTTTCTGCGATTCCGTCACGGCATCTTCCGCTTCCGTTGGGAGATTATCAAGAATATCATCGGTATCGGAATGGCCCCCTTTGCGATTCACGTCTGCGCCTGCGTGGTGGTTATCGTGGTCAACAATGTATTGCAGGAGTATGGCGGCGATACGGCCATCGGAGCCTATGGCATTGTGAATCGTGTGGCCTTCATCTTCACGATGATTGTGCTGGGTCTGACGCAGGGTATGCAACCAATTATCGGCTACAACTACGGCGCACGCAAATATGACCGTGTGAGCAAGACACTCTATATGACCATCGGCTGGGCCACGCTCACTACGGTTGTGGGATTTATTGTCTGCGAATTGTTCCCCTACGAGGTGGTAAGAATCTTTGTGAGCGAGGACGGAACGGGTAATGCCACAACTCTTATCGAGCAGTCGGCTCGTGGTCTGAGGCTTATCCTGCTGGCCTTCCCGATTGTGGGATTCTCGATTGTGGTGGGTAATTTCTTCCAATGCATCGGTAAGGCCAAACGAGCCATCATCATATCGGTGTCGCGCCAGATGCTCTTTATCGTGCCGTTGCTCTACACCCTGCCGCAACATTTGGGCGTTGATGGTGTGTGGTATGCAATTCCGTTAGCCGATGCTTTGGCAGCCCTTTTGGCGGCTGCGTTGCTGGCCT
>CALBJC010000136.1 GCA_937892655.1 uncultured Clostridia bacterium
CCCCCGACTTCCGACAAAGTTTTTCGCTTTGAAGAAAAGACGGTATTCAAATGCTTTAAAATTATAACATATAAAGCAGTAAAATGCAAGTTGTGTTTATACAAAAAATAGTTATAAATCAGTTCTTGTTTTTGTAGGTATTGCACTAAAATTATCCATAAGAGAGAAAATGAAGAAGTATACTCCGCTTATTACAAGCGACGGATTTATTCTGAAACGGCTGAACAGAAGTATAAAAACAACGACAAAAAGCGGTGTTATTATTGTTGTCAGGATATTTACAAAGGCAAAAAGATGTGGTTTTTCTTCTGTCAGAAGCAGAAGAATCGCTCCGCCGTCGAGGGATTTTATGGGAAGGATATTAAAAATAGCAATCACAAGATTTATGACGGCAAACGTCTTGAAACTATCTCCTTTTAAAAAGAAAAAAAGAAGAAACATAATGATATTCATAAGGCATCCGCTTATAAGGATTATGAATTCTTTCTTCTTTTCTTTGAGTGAATATCCCCTTATTATCTTTATACCTGCGCCATAGAGAATTATCTTTTTCACATCCACCCCGAAAAGAAACATCGCAAGAAGATGGCCTGTTTCGTGAAGAAAGCAGGACATAAGGCTCATAAAAACGGACGCAGATGTTTCGGAAAGGGTAAGGAGTGCAACTGTTGCTAAAAAACTGAATTTTATAGAAACACTTGTCTTGAAGCTTGATTTTATCAGCATATTTTTCACCGATAGATTATATGCCGAAAAAACTTTTCAGATTACAGAAAAAGTCACCAGAAGCAAAACTCCTGATGACTTTTCTTTTTATGTTTCGGGAGATTCTTTTTTAATCCTGAATACTACTCTGAATATTCCCGAAAGTACCTTCGGGGTTTTGATAACTACTATTTTCATAAGTAACCCTCCGATTCAGATTATGTTATATAATATTCTGAACAAAGGAAAATGTGAGTCAAAGTTCCCAGTCTTTTATCTGTTTTGCGTTATTATACATAGAAACATAGCTCTGATAGCGTGTTTCTGAAATATCGCCTTTTTCTACCGCGTCTTTTACGGCACACCCTTTTTCGCCGATATGTGCGCAATCCTTGAATCTGCATTTATCGGAATAGTTTTCGAATTCAATAAAGCAGGATGAAAGTTCATCGCATTTTATGATATCATATCGGTTTGTGTCGAAGGTTGAAAAACCGGGGGTATCAGCAACATACCCTCCGCCTTCGAGAGAAAAAAGCTCTACCTGGCGGGTTGTATGTCTTCCTCTGCCGAGTTTTTTGCTTATCTCATTTGTTTTCAAATCAAGATTTCCGAAAATATTATTGATAAGAGAAGACTTACCAACGCCCGTATTGCCTGTAAAGGCAACCAGCTTTCCACGCAACAATTCAGAGACTTTATCGCAGCCATCACCTGTTACATTATTTACAGATAACGCTGTAATACCAGCATTATTATACATCTCTTCGAATTGAGCCGAATCAGCTTTGTCTGTCTTTGTGAATACAACAAGAGGCTGAATATTCTTATATTCAGCAATTGCGATAAACTTGTCAAGAAGCTGTAGGTTAGGTCTTGGCTCACAAGTTGCTATGACAAAAACAAGCATATCAAGATTAGCAAGAGGTGGTCTTATTATCTCATTATTACGATTATTTATTGCAGTAATAACGCAGTTTGAATCTTTTTCGACCTCAATTGTTACTCGATCTCCACAGCATGGTGATATTTCTTTATTTCTGAATGATCCTCTTGCCTTACATTCAAAAACACCATCAGGGGTCTCTACAAAATAGAGTCCCCCAATAGATTTTGTTAATAAACAGTTTTCGTATCTTTTCATAAGCACCATTTAAGCAGGAATCACAACTGTTATTCCGCTTGAATCACTATCAGAACCGATAATTACACCGCCTGAGCCTTCACCATAAAGTGATTCTCTGAACGCAAAGATATTATACTTAATTCTTTCCGGTGTTGTCTGTTCAATAAAGTTGATTACATATCTTGCATACTCAACCGGTCTTCTCGTTTCATTACTTGTAACTTCAACAATAATAGTTTCTTCTTCGCCTGAACCTGTCAAAGTAACATTATAGAAGCTATTAGCAATATATTCAGTCTTATCGATAGTTACAGTAGGAATAACCTTGATACCTGTAGTGTTATAGAAATCAATATCGTAGCTACCGCTTGTATCCGATGGAATCGGCAGCTGAAGAACAAATTCTCTTGAAGCTATCTTACCACTGGAAACATAAATTGTTATTTCCGAATTTCTAGGAACAAATTCACCTTCCTTGATTGACTGTTCCAACACCTTACCTGCATCTTCTTCAACGTCTGTCATTTCAACTATCGGCGAAAGTTTGGCAGCAGTTAATTTAGCAACAGCCTGTTCTTCAGTTAGTCCAACAACATCAGGAACTTCAACGTCATTACTCAAAGGTCCTATACTTACAACAACAGTAACTGTAGAGCCAGCCTCGACCTGAGTGTTTACACCAGGAGATACAGAAATTACGCTACCCGCAGGTACATCATCGTGGTTTTTATCCTGCTTGATATAGAGTAAATCTTCATTTTTGAGCGCCGCAGAAGCTGACGTAAAAGGTAAATTGATAATATCAGGAACATAAACCATTTTAGGACCTTTACTTACCTTAACCTTGATTGTTCCGCCAACCTTGATTGTTCTGCCCTGTGCCTTATCCTGTTCAAAAATTACACCAACAGGATACTCACTGTTATATTCTTCTGTACCCTCAATAACAATATCAGTAAATGCTTCCTTAGCCTCCTGATAGTTATAACCAATCAGTTTTGGTACAGTTGTTTCCCCTCTGGCGTCGGTTGAATCCCCCATTTTATCAAAGATTACTATTGCGATAAACAGAGCTGCAACAATAACCACAACACCGGTTACTGCACAAAGTATAGGAATCAGATATGACTTTCTTGGTTCATCATAGTAATCATCATCGTCATCATATTCTTCTACTACTCTTGTTTTCTTAGGGACCTTTTTAATCTCGTTTGTAGCTGAAACTGGTGTAAAAAACTGAGTTGAGCCACTATCAGCTACTTTAGGCTTGTTATCAGGATTAATATAGCCAAATACAACACCAGGGTTTTTCTTGAATGTATCAATATCCTTTATCATTTCGGCAGCAGACTGATAACGCTTTCTTGGATTTTTATCCATAGCATGCATTACAATCTCTTCTAAAGGCTCCGGAATAGAATCTATTATCTCTCTGGGATATACAGCAGGATCCTGCATATGCATTAAAGCAACCGCCACAGGTGTATCACCATCAAACGGCTTTCTGCCAGTAAGCATCTCATAGAGCATTACACCAACAGAATAGATATCACTCTTTTCATCAGTAATATCACCGCTTGCCTGCTCAGGAGAAATATAGTGTACAGAACCTATAGTCTTTTCAGATAAAGTATTTGAGTCCTGACGGGCAAATCTGGCAATACCAAAATCCATTACCTTAATTGTACCATCAGAGAAAAGCATAATATTCTGTGGCTTTATATCTCTATGAACAATACCTTTATCATGAGCATGCTGTAAAGCTCTTAAAATCTGTATTGTGAAATGAACAGCGTCTCTCCATTTTAAAACGCCCTGCTGTGAGAATCTGAACAGTGTAATAAAGGGTGTCTTTCCAACGAAGTGTTCCCTGCTGTTCTATTAATTGTTTTAATGTTATGCCGTCAATATACTCCATAACGATAAACTGCATTTCGTCTGTAAAGCCTACATCATAAACTTTTACAATATTAGGATGAGATAATACAGCTATCGCCTTACTCTCGTTTCTGAATCTTCTTACAAACTCTTCGTTAGCAGAGAATTCATTCTTAAGAATTTTAACAGCAACAACCTTATCCTCCATAATGTCTACAGCTTTATAAACATCAGCCATACCGCCAATTCCTATAAGCTCTGTTATTTCGTATCTTCCGTCAAGTTTTTTTCCAATGTTTTTATCCATCAGTATATTCACTCCCGTTTTTTATATCTCTATTAAAGCAGCTGATAAATTATCAGTACAACCATTTTTCATAGCAAGAATAAGTAATTCATTTGTAGCAATATCTATTTCTGCAGAAGTAATAATATTATATATCATATTATCGCTACAATATCCGCAAACGCCGTCAGAACACAAGAAGATTTTGTCTCCTTTATTAAGATCAATTTCAAAATAATCTATATTAATATCCTTTTCAGCACCAACAGCCCTTGTAATCATGTTTTTCTTATCTTCAGGAACCTCGTCATTTTCCGAAATCCGTCCTTCTTCAATAAGTTTTGTTTTATATGTATGATCTTTGGTAATTTGATATATGTTATCAGTAATATGATAAGCTCTGCTGTCGCCAACATTGACTATACAAGCAATATTCTCTCTGATTACTGCCAAAGTACACGTTGTACCCATTATCATACTGCCATCAAGAGATTTACTCTTTTCAAATACAATCGTATTAGCAGCAGTTACAGAAGTAAGAAGCATATTTCTAATGCTGTTAGTATCCTGAGAACCGCGATAATTGTCAATTATTCTTTTGGAAATAACATCAACAGCAAGCTGACTTGCCTGTTTTCCGTATGAATGTCCGCCCATTCCATCACAGACCATTGCCAGAATTGTATCAGAATCCAGATTTTTTACTAAAACACTATCCTGATTTTCATTTCTGACAGGACCTATATCTGTTTTAACAGAATATATCAAATTGTTCACCTCACTTTAGATCTCGTATTCACGTCGCAACTGCCCGCAAGCAGCATTTATATCAGCGCCAAGCGTACGCCTTACTGTAGCGTTAACGCCCAGCTCTTCAAGATATTTCATAAAAGTCTGTGCAGACTTTCTATCAGAATGGTAATCTCTTTCTTTAATTTTATTCACAGGAATAATGTTTACATGAACAGGCATTCCAGAAAGAAGATTTGCTAGTTCACGCGCAGTTTTCTTATCATCGTTATGTCCGGAAATCAAAGCATACTCAAATGAAATTCTTCGACCTGTTGATTTAAAATAATTTTTGCAAGCAGATATTAATTGTTCGATCGGATATCTGTCATTTACAGGCATTATTTCGCTACGCTTTTCGTTATTAGATGCATGGAGTGAAACAGAAAGTGTTACCCCAAGCTTTCTTAAAGCGAGTTCATTAATTCTGTCAACCAGTCCACACGTTGATAAGGAAACGTGTCGCAAGCTAAGATTTGTACCCTGAGGGCAAGAAAGAATTTCAAGAAAATTCATAACATTATCAAAATTGTCAAGAGGTTCTCCAATACCCATCAAAACAACACTTGAAATATGCCTGCCAGATTCTTTTTCTGCTGAATATATCTGCAGCAAAATCTCCGATGAAGTAAGATTTCTTTTAAAGCCAGCAATAGTAGATGCGCAGAACTTACATCCCATTTTACATCCAACCTGCGTTGAAACACATATACTATCG
>CALBJC010000137.1 GCA_937892655.1 uncultured Clostridia bacterium
GACGATATCAGAACCGCTCTCGGTCTTAACGACGTTTGTGTTGAATTCGAAATCACTTCCAACCGCCCGGACTGCCTTTCCGTTCTCGGTCTTGCAAGAGAAGCCGCAGCAACTTTCGGCAAAGAGCTTCATCTTCCCGAAGTTAAAATCGAAAACGAAACCGGCGATATCAACGAACTTCTCTCCGTTGAAGTTAAAAACCCCACCCTTTGCCGCCGTTACGTTGCAAGAATGATCAAAAACATCAAGGTTGCTCCCTCCCCCAGATGGATGAGAGAAAGACTCCGCGCAAGCGGCGTTCGCCCCATCAACAACCTTGTTGATATCACAAACTACGTAATGCTTGAATACGGCCAGCCCATGCACGCTTTCGACTATAAATATCTTGCAGGCAACAAAATCGTTGTCAGAAACGCAGAAGAAGGCGAAAGCATCACCACCCTTGACGGCGTTGAAAGAAAGCTTTCTCCCGAAATGCTCTGCATCTGCGACGCCGAAAAACCCTCCTGCGTAGCAGGCGTTATGGGCGGTGAATACAGCGGTATTATGGATGATACTACAACAGTAGTATTTGAGGCTGCTTGCTTTGATGCACCGTCAGTTGCTACAACAGCTAAGAAGCTCGGTATGAGAACTGACGCTTCCGCACGTTTTGAAAAGGGCATCGACCCACAGAACGCTTACCCAGCAATTATGCGTGCATTCGAGCTTGTTGAAATGCTTGGCTGCGGTGAAGTTGTAAAGACAATTATCGATGCTGATTATTCTGATAAAACTCCAAAGACAGTAACATTTGATCCTGACTGGATCAATAATTTCCTCGGTACTCTTATCCTTCGTGAAGAAATGGAAAGCTATATTACAAAGCTTGGCTTCAAGGTAGAAGGCGATAAGGTAATTGTTCCTCACTACAGAGTTGATATTGAATGTCAGTCTGACGTTGCCGAAGAAGTTGCCCGTATCTACGGTTATAACAATATTCCTTCAACAATTATCAGTGGTGTAGCACAGGCTACATTAACTGATTCACAGAAGTATGAAAGAAGTATTCTCAATTCTTTGATTTCACTTGGCTTAAGCGAAATTACAACATTCTCTTTCATTTCTCCTAAGTACTTTGATAAAATCAGATTGCCAGAGAACTCAAAGCTGAGAAATACAGTAGTTATTACAAATCCTCTTGGTGAAGATACATCTGTTATGAGAACATCAATTCTTCCATCTGTATGTGAAGTTCTTGCCAGAAACTATAATTATAGAAATGCTGAAGCTTGTTTGTTTGAAATCGGTAATGAATATATTCCTGTTGAAAATGAAGTGTTACCATATGAACCTACAAGAGTTGGTATCGGTATGTATGGTAAGGATATTGATTTCTTCAGCCTCAAGGGTGTAATTGAACAGCTTATGGGTAAAATCGGTATTGCTGATTATGATGTTGAAGCAGCAACTGCTGAATGTGGTATCGAAGAATATTGTGCTTTCCATCCTGGCAGAGTAGCATTACTTAAGAAGGAAGAAAAGGTCATTGGTATATTCGGTGAGCTCCATCCTGAAACTCTTGATAATTATAAGATTGGCGTTAAGGCGTATGCAGCTAAGCTTTTGGTTCCTGAAATGATGGAAGTATCAAATTCTCAGAAGCTTTATAAGCAGCTTCCTAAGTTCCCGGCAACAACAAGAGATATTTCTGTTGTTTGTGATGATACGTTGCCGGTTGCTGTGATTGAAAAGACAATCAAGAAGGCTGTAGGCAAGATACTTGAAACTGTAACTCTCTTTGACGTTTATAAGGGTCAGCAGATCGAACAGGGTAAGAAGTCAGTTTCATACTCAATTTCGATGAGAACGAACGAAGGCACACTTACTGACGAACAGGCTGATGCTGCTATGAAAAAGGTAGTTAAGCTTTTAGCTGACCTTGGCGCACAGATCAGACAGTAAAATAATAACTTTAAAAAGAGGAGCATATTGTTCCTCTTTTTTATATACAAAAAAACGCTTCATAATTTATGCAGTTTAGATAAAAAGCATTAAAAGTACTTGTTATTTCTTAATATTGCGGTTATAATATACTATAGAAAAATATTTTGGTTAGGAGGAAATGTAATGCACGATCAGACTACCACATTTTCAGTTCATGAAAATAAAGAGAGAGAATTGAAAAAGACTTTAACTACAATATACGATGCACTTAAAGAAAAAGGCTACAATCCTATCAACCAAATCGTTGGTTACATTCTCTCTGAAGATCCGACATACATAACAACTTACAACAATGCCAGAAGTCTTATCCGCCATATTGACAGAGATGAGCTTTTGCAGGCTCTTGTAAAATCATATCTGGATAACTAAGCGGTAGTTTCTACCGCTTTTTGTTTTGTAATAATTTTCATAAAATGTGGAATACTACATACATAAATTCTTTATGGAGGAAAGTATGAAGCTAAAATTATTACTATTAATTCTTGCGATGTCTTTAACAGCTTGTTCGTCTGATAACAATGATTCTGATAACAATGTGTCAACAGGTAACACTGAACTTGTTCAACCGGTAGAAAAGGTACACGATGATGTAAAAATAGAGTTATCTGATATTGAAATCGATAAGCTTGATAATCAGAAATGGGGATATGGTCAGGGTGTAAATCTCGATTTAAATAACAGACCGTACGGTGCTCTGGATTTTAATGAGCTATACTCCAAATATAATGCAATTGCAATAACAGATAATGAAAATAAAATCTTCTTGACATTTGATCAGGGGTATGAGAACGGATACACTAGCCAAATTCTAGATATCTTAAAGTATAAAAACGTTAAAGCAACGTTTTTTGTGATTATGGATTACGTAGAAAGAAATCCTGAGCTTGTACAAAGAATGATTGATGAGGGACATAACGTTGGTAATCATTCAGTATCGCATTATTCGATGCCTGACTGTTCTTTTGAAGAAAACGTCAACGAAATCATGCAATTGCATGAGTATATGCTTGAAAATTTCAATTATGAAATGACGATGTTTCGTCCGCCAATGGGCGAATACTCGGAAAAAACACTTGCCATAACACAAAAATGTGGTTACAAAACAATACTTTGGAGCTATGCATATGCGGATTGGGATGTTAACAATCAGATGAGTGAGCAAACAGCGCTTGACAAGCTTGAAAATTCACTCCATGATGGTGCTGTATATTTACTCCATTCAGTTTCTTCTACAAACACAGCGATACTTGATGATTTTATTGATTTAGCTATCGAAAATGGATATAGCTTTTAAATGTAAGGCGGGAAGTGGTTATGCTTCTCGCCTTAATATATTTATGTGATATAAAATATTATAAAAATGAGATTATAATCAACTGTTTTATTGTAGTAAATTATATTGACATTTTTTGAATATATGATATAATGTTTTTGATATGGATAAATTTTATCATATTTAATTCATTTCAAGAAAAGGAGAATGATAATGAAAAAGTCACCTTTGGTACCTGTGTTATCCGGTGTTCTTGCAGCTTCAGTTGCTGGTAGTGCTGCAGCATTTGTATTTGTTGATCCGCTCAACAATGCTTTGGAAAACACATTTACTTCACCTGAAAAGCAGATCGTTAAGGTAAATACTTCATATTTTGGTTCAGTAATTGATGATGTTTTCACAGCAGTTGATTCAGTTTCTGAAGCTTCTTCTGATGTTAAGGAAGGCTTTAAGACAACTTTAACAGTTATTCCTGGCGAAGAAATGCTCGCTGAATCAGAATCTACATCAATCAAGAGCGTCGGCTTCTCAGCTTCAGCTATGGTTGATAATAAGATTTCAGCTCAGGATATTTCTGTTCTTATTAATGATGAAAATGTAATTACTGCCAAGACTTATATTGATGCAAATATTCCTGCAGCATATTTCAGCATTCCTGAATTATCAGATGATCTTATCATGGTATCAGTTGATGATCTTGATGAAGTTATTGATGATATGACAGCTATCAATGAGCTTACAACAACTCTTACAGAAAGCACTGAGTCATTAACTACATCTCTTGAAGAACTTGGTATTACTAAGGAAGTATTTGATAGAATCAACGAGAGATATATCAATCTTGTATTTGAATCGATTGATGATGTTTCCCGTGCAACAAACGTTGAAGGCGACGTTAACGGTGCTGAATTCAAGTATACAACTCTGACTGTTGAACTTACATATCAGGATTTATATGATATCTCAATCGACGTTCTTGAAGAAGTTAAGGATGATGATGATATAAAAGATATCTTCATGAAGGCTTATGATGAGGTTGCAGCAATTGCAACTACAGAAGGCTCTGAAATGGAACAGACAGCTGAAGAAATGTATGCTGAGTTTGTTTCAGGCATTGATGAAATGCTCGAGGGTATGGACGAACCTGAAGACAACGATGAGTTCGATATGGATGATGAATTCGCTAAGGTTGTAGAATGGCTCGATAAGGATAATAACCTTGTTGGTTTTGAGCTTTCAAGCCTTGTAAAAGATGAAGAGTTCTCAATGGGTATGCTTATGGTTGATAACGATAAGGAATACGCTATTGAAGAATGGGTTTTTGATGGTTACACTGTAGCAATGCAGATTGACGGCTATCTTGAAAAGGAAGACAAGGCTGTTACAGGTTATATTAATATGTCTGTTGACGGCGAAGAAATGAAGTTTAACTTCGATAAGTTCCTTGTTGATGAAGAGGCTGATATTATTTCTGGTTCATTTGATGCTACAATGGTTACTGGCTACGATGAATACCAGGAAAAGATGGGTATCAAGTTTACAGCTGATACAACAAACAGCGTAAAGACAACATCAATGACAATGCTTGAAAATGATAAGGAAATGCTTACTTTCAAGCTTGTTAACGAAACAATCCCATTTACATCAATTGTAATTCCTGAATACAAGTACACAATTGATCAGATGGAAGAATACCTTGAAAACTGTGATACAGAAGCATATCTTGACGAGATGAAGAACAAGCTCGGTGAAGACGTTTATAACGAAATCATGGGCGATATGGATATCGATTTACCGGTTTCAATTCCGGATGTTGAAGGTATGACTGAAGATGAAGCATTTGATGCTCTTGTAGATGCAGGTATCAATGATTACGATATTTCAGTTTACTATGAAGATACAGATGATTCTTCATTAGATGGTATTGTATCAACATATTCATCATACGTTGATGACTGGGATGATACATGTGTTGAACTCTACGTTTATTCATATGAAGCGCCAGTTCTTGATTTAGAGTCAATTGAACAGATTCCATATCTTAAGATGGATGAGCAGGAAGCTTATGATTACATTACTGACCTTGGTGTAGACGGTGAAAACATTTATGTTGCTTATATGCCAACAATAAGTGAAGCTGAAGTTGATACTGTTATTTATACTGAAGTTGATTATGATTATGATGATAACCCAATAGTTTACATCTTTATTGGCGTACTTAATGAAGAGATTGGCTTTGTAGAAAATGCTGTTAATATGCCATACGATTCTGCAGTAAGCATGCTTACATCACGTGGTATTGATGCTGAAAACATCTTTGCTGAATACGAAAAGGTATACGACGAAGCTGACGATGGCAAGGTTTTGGATACTTTAGTATATATGGACGAACAGGGCAATGTATACGTAGGTTTATATGTTGGTGAATATACATCAACAATTAGCGTAGAAGATGGTCGAGTTAGCGTTGATGATATTGTTTTTGAGGTTAACGGCCATACTACAAAATTCCCATTCAAGACAACTTACCTTAATTCATACGTTTGGGAAGATGAGGATGTTTCAACAATCAGCCCTGAATCATACATTTGGGGTTACTCAGCTGATGGCGAAATTACATTTACAGCTGCTAATGAGTTCGAACATGGCGAAGATATTTATCCTGATGAGTCATACATTGACTATATCGATATAAACGAAGGTGCTTCGGATTCTATTTCAATCAATGGTATCAAGATTGGTTCAACAATTGCTGATCTCAATGCGGTATTTGGTACTGATTATGACGAATATGAGTATTACATTGAGTTTAATACACACGATGCTGATTTGTCTTTTGAATTTAGTTTTGATGAAGGTATCTGTACATATATCTTTGCAGAATGCTACAACTATTCAATTACTGATGACGGCGATGTAACATTCTACACATTTGCAGGATAATAATTTAGCCCCCGCTAAAAGCGGGGGCTTTTCTTATTCTACAACTATATAGTTGTCAGCGGCAGTTTCTTTTGTAGCATATTCAGAAATAGACAATACTTTTACTTTGAGAGGCTTTGAACCAAGCTGTATCTCAATTATATCGTTTACTTTTACATCGTATGATGCTCTGGCTACTTTACCATTAACAACTATCTTTCCGGCGTCACAAGCTTCATTAGCAACTGTTCTGCGCTTAATGAGTCTGGTAACTTTAAGATATTTGTCTAATCGCATAATTCCTCCATAATTTTTAGGGCAGGGAAAAGGATGTAAAATAAAAATCGGCTCGCCTTACGCAGCCGATTTTTATTTATAGAAAAAGGTTTAATTACTTAGCAACTGCATCCTTAAGAGCCTTACCAGCCTTGAAAGCAGGAACCTTCTTAGCAGCGATCTTCATCTTCTGCTTTGTATGTGGGTTGATACCTTCCTTAGCCTTTCTTTCACGAACTTCAAATGTACCGAAGCCAACGAGTGAAACCTTTTCGCCCTTAACGAGAGCATCTGAGATTGAACCGATTACTGTTGAGAGAGCAGCTTCAGCATCCTTCTTTGAGTAACCACCCTTAGTAGCGATAAGGTTAACGAGTTCTGTCTTTGTCATAATTTTTACCTCCAAAAAAATAATATCATATCATTTTAGCCCGATTAAAATAAACATCAAGCTCATCTATGTCAAGGGATTTCATATCGATCCCATCTGACCTTAATAAATTCTCTGTCTTTTCAAATCTATCAACAAACTTTTTGCTTGAAGCATTCAAAAGCTCTTCAGCATCAAAGCCAAGCTTTCTGGCAACATTAACGGCAGAGAAAATAACATCACCAATTTCTTCTTTAAGATGGTCTGAATTACTTTTGTCATTCAAAGCTTCTTTTAATTCATCTACTTCTGAACACAGAGCCTTAAAAGCAGTATCTTCGTTTTCAAAATCCATACCAGCTCTTGAAGCACGTTTTCCAATCTTCTGAGCTTTCATGAGAGCAGGGAATACATCAGGAATACTTTTTAAAGTATCAGTATATGTTTCCTGACCTTTTGTTTCCTTTTTAATTTTATCCCAGTTCTTTAATACTTCTTCAGGAGTATTTGCGATAACGTCACTGAATACATGAGGATGACGGACAATGAGTTTTTTGCAGACATCATTAGCCACATCATCAAATGTAAATGAGCCGACTTCGTTTTCAATCTGAGAGTGGAAAACAACCTGTAATAAAACATCACCAAGCTCTTCTCTTAAAAGCTCAGTGTCTTCTTTATCAATTGCTTCACAAGCCTCATATGTTTCTTCTATAAAATCACATCTTATTGATTTATGAGTTTGAACTTTATCCCATGGACAGCCGTTCTCACTTCTCAATATTCTCATTATTTCCAATAAATCATTTATATTGTAATTATCTTTTATAGAAAAGCCAGACATTTAATAACTCCTATATTAGCTGAAATAGTTACCTTTAATATAATAACTCATTTAAATCTATTTTACAAGGGTTTTTATGAAATTTTTTTCTTAAAAGCCCTTATTTTAGCGTATTTCGTCATAACGCATAATAAAATCATTAATAAAATGTAGAAAATGACACCAAAAAATATGGATAATAATAGAGAAAATCGTTGCGGTAAATTATTAGTTAATAAATTATATGTCAAAAGTGCTGTAAATACGCACCCTGACGAGCTAATAAGAATTGGTATGGATAAAGATAAAATATTTAATTTAATTCTTGAAATGTTAATCAGCTCTGATAATGAGCAGATGGAAATATACAGGTAGCAAATTGTTGTTGATATTGCAGCACCCAGGATATTAAATCTGTCTATCCTCATTAATGTCATGTTACCGATAAGCTTAATTATTACTGAAGGTATAAGAATTTTAAGTGGAATATCGGCTCTGCCTATTGCCTGGAAAATGGAGAAGCAAGGAATTGAAATTGACAAAAATATTACTGCCAGTCCTAAAATCGATAGTGATTGATAGCTGACAAAAATTTCATCGCTTCTTGATTTGAAAAAAAATTCAAGTATTGGTTTGCTAAGTGTCAATATACCTAATCCCGCAGGTGTTCCGATCATTAGCGAAAATCTAAGAACTGACTTTATATCAGATTCTAAAGCTGATTTGTTCTTCAATGACCACGATGCTGAAATGTTTGGCAGAACGCTCTTTCCAAGCATGGCAATAAATGGTGGAATTATGTTAAACACAGTTAAAGCAAGACCATTGTATGAACCGTAAATAAAATGTGGCAGTTCATTAAGAGATATACCATTTAGTATTACATCAATATTCTTTTGTACCATATAAACTTTGTTGTTTTCAATAACAGTGCCTAGACATCTTATTATGCTAGCTAAATCAATAAGCGAAGTCAGATTTGTAACAAGAGAACCAATGGCGATAGGAAATATCATAGTTGACAATTTAGTTAGAATGTTTCTTGGTGTATCAACTAAATCATATGAAGCTATATTAATTATTTCAGATTTTTTTGTTTTGTAATATATTATCATATAAATCATACAAACAAAATTTGAAAGAGTTACACCGAAAATTGCTGCAGCTGAAACTATTGGAAAAATAACCTTTAGTGCATCATTTTTATCGCTACATATAATACCGATTACTTTTCCTGTAACCATAAATCTATCAATAAGATAATTATAGGAGCTGTATGCAAAAATGAGCCCGCATGATACTTTTGTTATTGATTCCAGAATCTCAGATATTGCAGTTGGGATCATATTTGATAAACCTTCAAAATATCCTCTATATACTGAAATAATTGTTCCTAAATAGATACAAGGTGAAATAAAAAGTACCGACAGCAATGAGCCCGGGCTGTGAAAGACGTGTTCTGATAATGGTTTGGCAAAAATTATAAGCATCAATGTTGACACTATCCCGATTATTGAAAAAACAAACAATGAAACTTTAAATATCTGCTGTATGTTATTATATTTTTTAAAAGCAAGATTCTCTGAAACAAGTTTGCAAATAGCTGTAGGTAATCCGGTTACAGAAATAGCGTAAATTGGCATAAAGATTGAATAAGCGCTTGAAAAATATGCCATTCCGTTTCCACCCAGTAAATTTGTAAGCGGTATTTTGAAAAACAAACCCAACCCCTTTGTTATGAAAACAGTAATCAAAAGAATGGCGCTGTTGAAAATAAAACTATGTTTTTTCAATAAATCACCTCGTCATTTTATTCTAATGAATAATATGAGTGAAAAGACAAGTCTATTACAGAAAAATATGAGTAAAAAATTTATAAAAACCCTTTTCATATTGTGGAAAATATGATATAATAAATAAGTTATATATTAACTTGAAAGAGGTAATAAAAATGGAATACAGATTTTCTGAAAAAGTTAAGAAGCTTCAGCCTTCTGCTATTAGAGAAATTTTAAAATTTACAGCTGATCCTTCAGTTATTTCTTTTGCCGCAGGTAACCCTGCACCAGATGCTTTTCCTGTTGAAGAACTTGAAAAGATTTCTGCTGAAGTATTTGCTGAAAACCCTATTCTTGCATTACAGTATAGCATTACAGAAGGTTACACTCCATTAAGAGATGTTATTAAAGAGCAGATGGGTTCTAAGAATATTTATAATTCTGAAATCGACGATATTATTATCACTTCAGGTGCTCAGCAGGCTAATGAGTTGTCTGCAAAGGTTCTGTGTGATGAAGGCGACACAATTATTTGTGAAGCGCCAACATTCATTGGTTCTTTAAACTCGTTTAAATCATATAATGTAAACCTTGTTGGCGTTGAACTTGAAAATGATGGTATAAATATCGAAAAGCTTGAAAAAGCTTTGATTGAAAATCCTACAACAAAGCTCATTTATCTTATCCCAAATTTTCAGAATCCTACAGGTCTTACAATGTCATACGAAAAGAGAGTGGCTGTTTACAAGCTTGCTCAGAAGTATGATGTTATGATTCTTGAAGATAATCCTTACGGCGATATCAGATTTGACGGTGAAGATATTGTTTCGATCAAGAGCATGGATACTGACGGCAGAGTAATTTACAGCGGTACATTCTCAAAGGTTTTATCTCCAGGTATCAGAGTAGGATACGTTTGCGCTCCAAAGCCTGTTATTTCAAAGATTGTTGTTTGTAAGCAGGTTGCTGACGTTCATACTAACATCTGGGCGCAGGTAATCGCTTATAAGTATCTATTAAACTGTGATTTGGAATCACATCTTGTTAAAATCAGAAAGATTTACAGAGATAAGTGTAATCTTATGCTTGATTGTATAAAGAAATACTTCTCTTCAAAAATTCAGTATACTGTTCCACAGGGTGGTTTATTCATCTGGTGTACTCTTCCTGAAGATTGTGATATGATGACATTCTGCAAAAGAGCAGTAGAAGAATATAAGGTAGCAGTTGTACCAGGAAATGCGTTCACAATAAATGATGACGATAAGACATCATCTTTCAGAATCAATTTCTCAACTCCTACCGATGAACAGATTGTTGAAGGCTGTAAGCTTATTGGCAAGCTTTCAAAGGAAATGTTCGGTGAATAATACGGAGGTTTATTATGTTTGATCCAAATAAAAAGCTTATATTCAGTGGTATTCAGCCAACAGGTACATTTACATTAGGTAACTATATCGGTGCTGTAAAGAATTGGGGACCTCTTCAGGATGAATACAACTGTATTTACTCAATAGTTGATTTACACGCTATTACTGTAAAGCAGGATCCTGTAAAGCTCAGACAGAGAACCGTTGAGGCTTATGCGCTCTTGCTTGCTTGTGGTATCGACCCTGAAAAATCTATTGCATTTATTCAGAGCCATAACAAGTTTCATGCTGAACTTAGCTGGGTTTTGTCATGCTCTACTCAGTTTGGCGAATTATCTAGAATGACACAGTTTAAGGATAAGTCAGCAAAACATGCCGATGATGTAAACGCAGGTTTATTTACATATCCCGTACTTATGGCTGCTGACATTCTGGCATATAATGCAGATCTTGTTCCTGTTGGCGCAGACCAGAAACAGCATCTTGAGCTTGCAAGAGATATTGCTCAGAGATTCAATCAGAAGTATGGTGAGCTTTTTACAGTTCCTGATGCATATATTTCAAAGGTTGGCGCAAAGGTAATGTCTTTGCAGGAGCCTACTAAGAAAATGTCAAAGTCTGATGATAATCCTAATGCTTGTATTCTTATTCTTGATGATAAGGATACAATTATCAGAAAATTCAAGAGAGCTGTTACTGACAGCGAAGCTGAAGTTTGTTACAGAGAAGGTAAGGATGGTATCAATAATCTTATGACTATCTATTCTTGTGTAACAGGCAAGAGCTTTGCTGATATCGAAAGTGAATTCGCAGGCCGTGGCTATGGTGATTTCAAGCTTGCTGTAGGCGAAGCGGTTGCTGATCATCTTGAGCCGGTAAGATCAAGATTTGCGCAGCTTATGAACGATAAGGCATATCTTAAAGAATGCTATACAAAGGGTGCAGAGGCTGCAATGAAGCTTTCTTCAAAGGTCGTAACAAAAGCTTATAGAAAGGTTGGCTTTGTTGACGCAAGATAAAAATATAAGCCGTTAGCTTAAGCTGACGGCTTTGTTTGAGTAATACAGTAAAGGAGGGGAATTATGAGCGCATTTATAAAAGATGTTTTCAGGGAGATTAAAAACTCTTTTGGCAGATTTATCTCTATATTTGCCATCGTTGCGCTGGGCTGCGGTTTCTTTGCCGGTGTAAAAGCAACGTGTCCTGATATGCAGATGTCTGCTCATAATTATTTTGTCAGAAGTAATCTGATGGATATATCTCTTGTTTCTTCTTACGGTGTTACAAAGGAAGATGCGCATACAATCAATAATCTGAGTTGCGTAAGTGGTGTTATGCCTGCGTATAGTAAGGATGTCATTTATAATGTTGAAGATGATAGTATTGTTTTGCGTCTGTTTTCATATATACCAGATTTAGATGATTCTTCGCCATATAAGCTGAATCTTCCTAATTTAAAAGTGGGAAGATTGCCTGAAAATCCAGGTGAAATTGCTCTTGAAACTCATGATATGACTGCAGGTGAATTCAAAATAGGTGATGTCATTACAATTGAAGCTCCTGCCGGTGAAGTTTTCTCTGATAGTATAAAGTATAATGAGTATACTATAGTTGGTATAATCGACTTACCTATGTATATTGGTTTTACAAGAGATACAACAACAGTTGGTAACGGTAAAGTCAATACTAATGCGATAATCTGTGAAAATGATTTTTCAATGCCATATTATACTCAGATGTTTGTTACTGTAGATGGCGCTGAAAAGCTAGATCCGTTTTCTGAGGAATATACCGAGTTTATAGATGATGCGATGACAGAAATTGAAGCTGTTTTTGCTGATTGTGTAAATGAAAGATATTCAGATCTTAAGTATTCAATTGAGAGTAAAATCGAAAATGGTGAAGAATCAATAGAGTATGTAAACAGTTTACTTGACATTGATGACGTTTCTCTTTTGCTTGAAATCAAGTCTCAGAAACTAACAGACTATGATAAACTCAAATCTCAGTATGAAAAAGCGCAAGAGGAGAATAATCCTTTTAAAAGTGTGTACAGATCAAAGCTTATTCAATCTCAGACTATGCTTGATCAACTTGATACATTAATTTATGCTAAAACTGAGAATGATGATGAGATAATCAATGGCTTCAAGCAGGAAATTGAAAAGAGTAGTTTTGAAATCGAAACTGCTAAAGAAACACTTTCTGCTTTAAAAGAACCAGTTTTTTTTAATACTCTGAGAAAAGATTATACTGATATTGCTTCTTTTAAAACTGACTCAGAGAGAGTGGATTCAATAGCAAAGGTTTTTCCGGTGTTTTTCATAGTTGTAGCAGCACTTGTATGTCTTACAACAATGACAAGAATGATTGAAGAGCAAAGAACAGTAATTGGTACTTATAAGGCTCTTGGTTATTCATCGCTTAAAATATGTTCAAAATATCTGATCTATGCGCTTCTTGCAGCTGTATCAGGTGGCTTGTTTGGTATGGCTATCGGCTTTAAGCTGTTTCCGATTATTGTTTTTGAGTGTTATAAGCTACTATATAATATGCAGTCAATTGAAGCTCCTTTCAGGTTTGGTTATGCTGCTTTGTGTCTGCTTGTAACAATTATTCTTGTTACATGTACTGTTTTGTATTCTTGTTTGTCAGAACTCAGGTCAGTACCGTCTGCTCTAATGCGTCCAAAACCGCCTAGAGCAGGTAAGAGAGTATTCTTAGAGAATATCAGGTTTATATGGAACAGATTGAGCTTTCTTTCTAAAGTAACAATCAGAAATCTGTTCAGATACAAAAAGAGGTTTCTTATGACAGTAATTGGCGTTGCAGGCTGTACAGCGCTGATTATCACGGGTTTTGGTCTTAAAACTTCCATTGCTAGTATGGTTGATGTTCAGTTTGAAGAAATATTTGTATATGATGGTATTGTTCTTCCCGTAGATGCTGATTCACAAAGTGTTTATAAGGAAAATCAGATACTTGACAATAATGAAAATATTGAAGGATATACAAATCTTCTTCAGTCAACAATAGATACCTATAATGGCGATAATACTGTTAATGCTGTTTATCTTATGGTTCCTGAAAGCTATGAAGATTTTTCTGATTTTATAATATTGAAAGACGATGATGGTAACATTGAAGTTAATGATAATGGCGTTGTTATTTCTGAAAAGCTATCTATTCTTCTCGATTGCAAAATAGGTGATACTATTGAAATCAAGTTACCTGATGGATATCCTGTTGAAGTTGATGTAACTGGTATTTCAGAGTGCTATGCATTGCATTATGTGTATATGACTCGTGATTATTACGAAAAATGCTTTGATAAACCCGCTGAATTATCAGCAACACTTGTCAATTTCAAGGATGGAGTGAACGAGAAAAAGCTCACAGAGAATTTGTTACTTGAAGATGATATTCTTGCAGTTTCTCTGACTTCAGATACATCACAGAGCTTTATTGATATGATAAAAAGCTTAAACCTTATCGTAATAGTTTTGATAGTTTGTGCTGCGGCACTTGCTTTTGTTGTTCTATATAATCTTGGTAATATAAATATTACTGAGCGAATAAGAGAGATTGCGACAATCAAAGTACTTGGTTTTTATGACAGAGAGTCGTCATCGTATATTTTCAGAGAATCCTATATTTCATCATTTATAGGTATTCTATTTGGGTGGATACTGGGTGCTGTTCTTCACAGGTTTGTTGTAATAACAGCTGAGGTTGATCTTGTTATGTTTGAAAGATCACTTAAATTTTTCGATGTTTTGATATCTTCGGTACTTACTGTGATTTTCACATTGCTGGTCAATTTCGTTTTACATTATAAACTTAAATCTGTCAGTATGGTTGAATCAATGAAGGCGGTGGAATAATGATTAAAGTGAAAAATTCGATTGACATAGATGAGTTTTATAATCTTTTGGAAGATTCATTTCCATACTATGAGATTTATGAAAAAAGTCATTTTGAGAAATTGTTCACTAATGAAAATTATACTGTAAATGCTTGCTATGAAGATAGAAAACTGATTGGTATTGTAACGTGGTGGCGATTTGAAAAGTTTATCTATCTTGAGCATCTTGCTGTAGATAAAAAGCTTCGTGGTAACGGATATGGAAGTGTGATTCTTAATAATTTTATCAATTCATTTGACAAACCGGTTGTTTTGGAATGTGAACCACCTGAAACTGAAATTGCAAGACGAAGACTTGATTTTTATATAAGTAATGGTATGATTCCGAATTACGAATATAAATATGTGAATCCGCCTATGAGAAAGGATTCACCTGAATATGATCTTGTAATAATGTCAAGCAGAAATCCGCTTACAAGAGAAGAATTTGTCGAATGGAAGGATAATGTTTCAAAAATCGTGTATGGCTGTCTTGCACTTGATTAGTTTAAAAAAATATGGTATTATTTTATATAGATTTTTGAAAGGAGAAATATATGAATAGTGCGCTAAAAACAATTATCGCCTGCATAGGCTGTTTTATAGTAGGTCTTGCGATTGGTGTTTTGCTTTCACCAGCTAAGAACGGAGTAATTATTGGTAGCCAGGGTGTTACAATAAATAATAAATATGATTCAGATGAATTTTCTTTTGAAGAAGATGAAAACTGGAACGAGGACGAAAAAGTAAAATAAGGAGCAAAAATTTATGAAACTTGGTATGGTTGGTTTACCTAATGTAGGTAAAAGTACACTTTTTAATGCTTTAACAAATGCTGGCGCAGAATCAGCAAACTATCCTTTCTGCACAATTGAGCCAAATGTTGGTATTGTATCTGTACCTGATGAAAGACTTGATGCGCTTGCAAAAATGTATAATCCTGTAAAATTTACACCAGCAACTTTAGAGTTTGTTGATATTGCAGGTCTTGTTAAGGGTGCATCAAAGGGTGAGGGCTTAGGTAATAAGTTCTTATCTAATATCCGTGAGGTTGATGCTATCGTTCATGTTGTAAGATGTTTTGACGATCCTAATATCATTCATGTTGACGGTGAGATCAATCCTGCCAGAGATATCGAAACTATTGATTTAGAGCTTATTTTTGCTGACGTTGAAATGATCGAAAGAAGAATTGACAGAACAAAGAAGCTTGCTAAGGGCGATAAGAAGTATCTTATAGAGGTTGAATTCTTAGAAAAGCTTAAAGCTCATCTTGAAGAGGGTAATTCAGCAAGATCATTCCCTATGACAGAAGAGGAAATTCAGACTTTGTCTTCAACTCCGCTCTTGTCACTCAAGCCTGTTATTTATGCTGCTAATATGTGTGAGGATGATTTTGCAAACAATATTGATAATAACGAAAATTATAAGACAGTATGCGAAATAGCAAAGAAGCAGAACGCTGCTGTTTTACCAATCTGTGCTCAGATTGAAGCTGAAATTTCTGATATGTCTGATGAAGATAAGCAGATGTTTTTAGGTGAACTTGGTTTGGAAATTTCAGGTCTTAACCGTATTATCAAAGAAGGCTATTCATTGTTAGGTCTTATTTCATATCTGACAGCAGGCGAGCCTGAAGTAAGAGCATGGACAATTACTAAGGGTACAAAAGCGCCGCAGGCAGCCGGTAAAATTCATACTGATTTTGAAAAGGGATTTATCAGAGCTGAAATTATTTCATTTGATGATCTGATGGAATGCGGTACAATGGCAGCTGCCAAGGAAAAGGGTCTTGTAAGACTTGAAGGTAAAGAATATGTTATGCAGGATGGAGATATTGTTCATTTCAGATTTAATGTGTAAGAGGAGTGTTTTGAATGGCTAGAAAAGGTGCGGTTGCCAACGGTGCTTTAACTATTCTTGGTGTTATTTTCTTATCATTTGCAATAATTTTGACAGCGATATTTGGATTTATTTATTTCAAGACTCAGGATACAATTAAAAACGCAGATACTCATGTTCAGGGAGTTATTTCTGATATAACATCATATCGTGACTCTGATGGTGATACTCACCATAGAGCGTATGTTACTTATGAGTTTGAAGGTAAGCTTTACGAAAATATAGTATTGAATACATATTCATCTGGCATGAAGGTTGGAAAAGAATACACCATTTACATTCCTGATGCTTCAAGACCTCATTCTGTTACAGTTGATAATAACTGGATATTTATTCTTATGATGTCTATATTTGGTTCGGTTTTTGGAATCCTTGGTATAGTGTTTATCATTGCTTCAAGAACATCCAACAGATCATATCTTGTTGAAAAGGGAGTGCTCGTTTACGCAACTGTTACTTACGCAGGCCCATCAAACACAACTATAAATAATAAGCAGACATACAGAATAAAAGGCGAGTGGACAGATTCAAACGGTATTATTCATAAGGTAAAATCACCGCTTCTTTTCTATCTTCCGATTCATGAATTTACAGAGGTAAGGGTATTTGTAGATCCTGATAACTATAAAAAGTATTATATGGATGTTGAATATGAGCCTTCAAATATTATGGAGAGTGCTTTTTAATGGCTTTTGTTGAATTTAAAAATGTATACAAAAGATATAAAATGGGTGATGTTACGATAAATGCCTCTGATGGCGTCAACTTTGAAATCGATAAAGGCGAATTTGTTGTAATAGTTGGTGCCAGCGGTGCAGGTAAAACTACCGTTTTAAATATGCTGGGCGGTATGGATACCTGCGACGAAGGTGAAATCATCGTTGATGGTAATGATATTGCCAAATATAAAAGGAAACAGCTTATCGAATATCGAAGATTTGATATAGGCTTTGTTTTTCAGTTTTATAACCTTGTTGCAAACCTTACCGCTAAAGAGAATGTTGATTTGGCTACCCAGATTTCAAAAGATGCTATTTCCAGTGAAGAAGTGCTGAAGATGGTAGGGCTTGAAGATAGAATGGATAATTTCCCATCTCAGCTTTCGGGTGGTGAACAACAAAGAGTATCTATAGCCAGAGCTCTTGCAAAGAGACCAAAATTGCTTCTCTGTGACGAGCCGACAGGTGCGCTTGATTATAATACAGGTAAGACAATTCTGAAGCTTTTGCAGGACACCTGCAAAAATAGTGGAATGACAGTTGTTGTTATAACTCACAATCAGGCGATTGCGCCTATGGCTGACAGAATAATCAAAATTAAAAACAGTAAGGTTTCATCTGTAAAACTCAACGAAAATCCTGTTGATGTTTCTACTATTGAATGGTAATAAAAAAGCTCGTGGTTTTTACCACGAGCTTTTTGCATTTTAAATATTGTTCTTTCTAATGAACAGTACGCCAAGTGTGTTTCTGCCACAATGTGACGATACAGTACAACCTGCACGAGTAGCATAAACCTCTTCAAAGATATTAAGACTCTTTACTTTGTTTACACAAAGATTTACAACGTGGTCATCACAACCGGCGTGAGTGATAAATACTCTCTTTGTATCAATATCATCAGTATTTGAGAGCTGCTCTTCGATATACTTAATAAGTATCTGTTCAAACTTACCTCTGTATTTCTTTCCAACAGACATTGAACCATGCCTTACAACAATACAAGGCTTCAAGTTCAGAAGATTTGCGCCAAAAGCAGCAAGAGCAGAGCATCTGCCGCCTTTGTGAAGAAATTCAAGGCTATCAATGATAAATGAAGCATCAACTTTTTGGGCAAGCTCTGAGCATTGTTTACATATTTCTTCAGCTGAAAAACCTTCATTGGCCATTTCAGCAGCAGCGACAACCAAATGGCCACCACCTGTAGAAAGATTTTTTGTATCAACTACATAGACATTATCAAATTCCTCAGCAGCAAGTCTCGCATTATTGAATGTTGAAGACATATTTGAGCTGATAGTAAAGAAGATAAGGGTGTTGCCATCTTTGGTGTTTTTCTTGTAAAACTCAGTGAGAACTGCAATATTGACGGCTGATGTTTTAGGAAGAATTCCAGTCTTGTTATAGTAATCATAAATATAATCAGGTGTAATATCAACGCCATCTGAATAGTTACTATTATCAAGTGTTACGCCAAGAGGGAGAATTCTGATATCATATTTTTGTATTAAATCATTACTTAAATCAGTAGTACTATCACTTGCAATAACAATTTTGCCAGACATGAAATAAACCTCCCGAGAATTACTTAAGTGCTTCTAAAGCTCTCTTACCAATATCATTTCTGAAATGAACATTTTCAAAATCAATCTTTCTGACTGCATTATATGCATTTTCGATTGCCTTAGAGATATCTGTGCCAGTTGAAGTTACACCTAATACACGACCGCCTGAAGTGCAGATGTTTCCATCAATAATTTTTGTACCTGCATGGTATACAAATGCACCGTCAATCTGACCTTTGTCATCAAGACCGTTAATTTTGATACCAGTTGCATATTTCTGCGGGTAACCGCCACTTGCCATTACAACACAAGCGCACGCTTCATCTTTCCATTTGATAGAAACCTTATCTAAAGTTCCATTATAAATAGCTTCAAAGATTTCAATCAGATCACCATCGAGTAAAGGGAGAACGACCTGAGTTTCAGGATCGCCGAATCTGCAGTTGTATTCAATAACCTTTACACCGCGTGGAGTAGCCATCAAGCCAAAGTATAAGCAACCTTTAAAAGTTCTGCCTTCAGCCTTCATTGCATTGATTGTAGGTAAGAAAATCTTATCCATACATTCTTTTGCAATATCTTCAGTGTAATAAGGGTTAGGTGCAATAGTACCCATACCGCCTGTGTTTAAGCCTTTATCATTATCAAGGGCACGCTTGTGGTCCATAGATGAAATCATAGGAACAACAACATTACCGTCGGTGAATGATAATACTGAGATTTCAGGACCGGTTAAAAACTCTTCAACAACAAGCTTTGAACCGCTCTCACCAAAAATCTTATCATTCATAATAGAATTTACAGCGTCAACTGCTTCTTCAAAATTTTGAGCGATAATTACGCCTTTACCAAGTGCAAGACCATCAGCCTTTACAACAGTAGGGTAGGAGTTCTGAGCCTTGATATATTCAATTGCATTGTCAGCATTTGTAAACACTTCATAAGCTGCAGTAGGAATATTGTATTTTTTCATAAGATCCTTTGAGAAAACCTTGCTACCTTCAATGATAGCAGCAGCCTTATCAGGACCAAATGTCATAAAGCCTTCAGCGTTGAGCGCATCAACCATACCAAGAACAAGCGGATCATCAGGCGCTACAACAACCATATCTACCGAAAGCTTCTTTGCAAGCTCAACAATGCCTGTAATGTCAGTTGCCTTTACATCAAAGCATTCAGCATATTTGGAAATACCACCATTACCAGGGGTGCAGTAAAGTTTACCGCACTGTTTGCTTTCAAAAAGCTTCATAATTATAGCATGTTCACGACCGCCGCCGCCAACAACTAATATGTTTTTCATGGGAGAAAACCTCCTTGTGACAAATCTGATTATCAATTAGTGATGGAAAAGTCTGATGCCTGTAAATGCCATTGCAATATTGTACTTGTTGCAAGTTTCAATAACATTGTCATCTCTGATAGAACCGCCAGGCTGAGCAATATAGCAAACGCCTGACTTCTTAGCTCTTTCGATATTGTCGCCGAATGGGAAGAAAGCGTCTGAACCGAGTGAAACCTTGTCAAGCTTTGTGAGCCATTCTTTCTGTTCTTCCTTTGTGAAAACTTCAGGCT
>CALBJC010000138.1 GCA_937892655.1 uncultured Clostridia bacterium
CAGCTCCACGCAATGGCTGAAGACGGTACATTCGATCTTCTCCCCAAGAAGGAAGTTATCAAGCTCAACCTCGAGATCGAAAAGCTTGAAAAGTTTATGGGCGGTATCAAGAACATGAAGAAGCTCCCAGCAGCTCTCTTTGTTGTTGACCCTAGAAAAGAAAAGATCGCAGTACTCGAAGCTAAGAAGCTTGGCATTCCAGTTGTAGCTATCGTAGATACAAACTGTGACCCAGATGAAGTTGACTACGTTATCCCAGGTAACGATGACGCTATCCGTGCAGTAAAGCTTATCGCTGGCACAATGGCTAACGCTATCATCGAAGGCAGACAGGGCGATACAGCTGCTCCAGAAGCAGAAGCTGAAGAAGCAGTAGAAGCTTAATTAAAACTAATAATAGGGCAGACTCAAATCTGTCCTATTTTCAGATTATATTTAGGAGGAAAATAAAATGGCTAATATTACAGCTAAGGACGTTGCAGCTCTCAGAGAGCTTACAGGCGTTGGTATGATGGATTGCAAGAAGGCTCTCGTTGAGGCTGATGGCGATACAGAAAAGGCAATCGAACTTCTCCGTGAAAAGGGTCTTGCTACACAGGCTAAGAAGGCTGGCAGAATTGCTGCTGAAGGTTTAGTAGCTGCAGTTGTTAAGGATGGCGTAGGTGCTGTTGTTGAAGTTAACTGCGAAACAGACTTCGTTGCTAAGAATGATGATTTCAAGGAATTCGTAAATACAGTAGCTCTCACAGTTATCGAAACAAACCCAGCTGACGTTGATGCTCTTATGGCAACAAAGGCAGTAGGTAAGGATGTAACTGTTGAAGAATATCTCCAGGAAATCTTCCTCAAGATCAGAGAAAACATGAAGGTTCGTCGTTTCACAAGACTCGAAGGCGTTTTAGTTCCTTACGTTCACGGCGGCGGTACAATCGGTGTTATGGTTAAGCTTGAAACATCACTCCCTGCTGACAATGCTGAATTGCTCGTTGCTGGTAAGGACTGTGCTCTTCAGGTTGCAGCTATGAACCCACTCTACCTCAACAAGGAAGCAGTTCCTGCTGACGCTCTTGATAAGGAAAGAGCAATTCTTATGGCTCAGATGGCTGAAGATCCTAAGATGGCAAACAAGCCAGAGCAGGTTAGAGCTAAGATCGTTGATGGTAAGATTGGTAAGTACTACTCAGAAAACTGCTTACTCGAACAGGCATTCGTTAAGGATGGCGATGTAACAGTTGCTAAGTATGTTGACAACGTTGCTAAGGCTCAGGGCGGTTCAATCAAGGTTGTTGAATACGTTCGTTACGAAAAGGGCGAAGGCATTGAAAAGAAGCAGGACAACTTTGCTGATGAAGTTGCTTCAATGATCAAGTAATATTTTTGTTGACAAAAAGGAGAGCTTTTGCTCTCCTTTTTTTGTTTGTTTATGTGTGTTAAATAAGGCTTTATTTGCTTGACACAAATACTCTACTATGTTATAATTATAATAATATTGTAGTATTGAAAGGTGATTATTGTGCAAGAAGAAAATTCAATTGATTTGCTTGTTCTTTGGCGCTTGTTCAAGAACAATATCATATACCTCGGTATTGCGGGCGTAATTATGGCATTTCTCTTATTTATTGTATCAAACTTTATGATTCCAAAGCAGTATCAGTCTTCATCTATGCTTTATGTTGAAAGTACACAGATAAAAAATGAATCAGTAAGCACAAGTGACTTATATGCTGCTCAGGAGCTTGTTTCTACATGTTCAGTTATCTTCAGTAAGCATTCTACTTTTGAAAATGTTAAGGCTGAAATCGGTGATGTCAAGCTTTATAAGGATATGGTAGAAATCGTTGATGAGGGTAATACAGGTGTTTTGTCTGTTGTTGTAACAGCAGATACACCGGAAGATGCGGCTTTGATTGCAAATACATTTGCAAAAGTGTGCGTAACTGAATTTGAAACAATTATCGAATCAGGTTCTATTAAAATTATTGACCCGGCTATTGTTCCATCAACTCACTCTTCACCTAATGTAATGCTGTTTACATTCTTCGGATTTGTTTTAGGTGCAGTATTAGCCTATGTTGTATTCCTTATGCTCGAATTATTTAACACAAGAGTTAAGGCTGATGACGATTTGTACAAGCTTTACAATATTCCTGTATTTTCTGAAATTATGGACCATCAGTTCAGAGAAAGTGTAGGTGAGAAGAATGGCTAATATTTTCAATAATCTGCCTGGCATGCGTAAGAAGAATGTTCGTTTATCAAATGCTCAGAGCCGTAAGTATATCTTGAATGATAAAACGCAGTTTGTTATCAGAGAAGCATATAAAACAGCCAGAACAAATCTTATATTTGCTCTTGCACCTTATAAGAACAAGATTTCTGTTGTAACTAGCTGTATGCCTACTGAAGGTAAAAGTACAACTGCTTTGAATATGGCGATTACAATGGCTGAAAAGGGTGAAAATGTTCTTATTATCGACTGCGATATGAGAAAGCCAAACGTTCACAACCTTTTTAATATCAGAAATGTGACAGGTCTTTCTTCGATTCTTGGCGGTATCAACAGCGACGTTAATGCAGCTATTCACTCATCGGTCAGAAACAATCTTGATGTAATGACAGCTGGCCCTATTCCGCCAAACCCTGCAGAGCTTTTGTCTTCTCAGAAGATGAGAGAGCTTGTTCATCTGATTTCAAAGTATTATGATTATATATTCCTTGATACTCCTCCAGTAAATGTAGTAAGTGACGCTTTGCTTATGAATGATATTGCAGCTGGTATAGTTTTAGTTGTCAAGGAGGACAGTACTTCACATCCTGCTCTAAAGGATGCTCTTAGAAGTATCGAAATGGCTAACGGTAAGGTTCTTGGTTTTATTAAGGTTGGCTGTAATGCAAAGGCTTCAAAGAGCTATAAATCATATAAGTATGGTAAATATGGTGAGTATGGTTATGGCTACGGTTCAGGTAGTTCTCATTCATCTGGTTCAGATGAGCTGAATTTCTCACCTGATAAAGAGGTAAATCGAAACGATGATTGATTTACATTGCCATATTCTCCCGGGTGTTGATGATGGAGCGAAAGATATTGAAATTGCTCTTGATATGCTCGAAGCGGAAAAGGAAAATGGTGTTTCGGATGTCGTGTTAACTCCTCATTTCTATTTTGAGGAGGAAAGGCCTTCAAAGTTTATCGAAAAGACAAGGGCGTCCTATGAATGCCTTAAATCGCAGACTAAAGGCAAGGATTTTCCAAACCTGTATCTTGGTGCAGAAGTGTTGTTTACTCCTTCATTGGCTTCTATTGACCTAAAGCCTTTTTGTATTGAAAATACAGATTATATGCTTTTGGAATTGCCATATAAAAAGCTAAATGACAGATTCTTGACTGAGCTTCGTAATTTTATTGATTCAGTTGATGTTAATATAATCATTGCCCATGTTGAAAGATATCTTAACTTTACTTCTGAGGAAAGTGTTTTGGAAGTAATGTCGATGAATGTTTTAAATCAGATAAACTGTACTTCATTTTTAAAGATGTCTGCAATGAGAAAAAAACTCGTTAAATGGATTTCAAATGAAATGGTTCATTTTCTTGGTACTGATGCGCATAATCTCGTGTCAAGACCGGTTTGTTTAAAGCAAGCGTATGACTATATCGAAAAGAAGGTTCCGAACAATTCTCTTATGGAAAACTCCGCGT
>CALBJC010000139.1 GCA_937892655.1 uncultured Clostridia bacterium
GAGCGCATGACTGTTAATCATGATGTCGCCTGTTCGAGCCAGGCACGGGGAGCCACTTGTATGGGTCTATAAGTATTTTGCTTGTAGACCTATATTTTTTTATTTTCACGCTGATATCGGCGTTTTACAGCAAAAATGAAGACATATAAGAGCATATTCACGCTTTTATGGGCCTTTTTTAGTGCAATTTTTTAGGGGAACATCACGACAGATTTTGTCCCACACACTTAAAGTCACTGTATGGTAAAACTCTCCCACACCTGGATTTGAACTGTATAATTTGCTTGCATACGGCAAAAGGAATTGATTTTTTCGAACAAATATGCTATACTTTAATAAAAAAGGAGGTGGAATTATGCAACCTGATATTTCTCTTGCTACGGCTAGAAATTGGTCAAGATTAAATGTTGATATTTCTTCAAAACTGACTAAAAGGGCAAATAAGCGTTTATCAAAAAAAATAATTCTGCCTACAGAGTATTTTTTAAACAATAATAACATTTCCACTATAAGTGAAATATTAGCTTTTATTAATGACAATGATTTAGATGCGTTTTCAGTTATATATACACTCGCGATTAAACAGTTGAATATTGCAGGTATATACGATTTACCACATGTTCAAAACATTATCAAGGATTATCATTATGCCATAAATCAAGATTTATATCAATTTTTAATTCCCTATGATGAAAGGGATTTTCTTGGTTTGATTTATCAAAGCATTTTGATGGAGGGTGAAAAAAATAAAATAGGCTCATATTACACCCCTCATAATGTTGTTCGTAATATGACTTGTACATTATCGTTTGATAATAACGAAACGTTATTAGACCCGTGTTGTGGTAGTGGATCGTTTTTGTTAGAACTTAATGCAACGCCAAATCAAATTTTTGGTTTTGATAATGATGAAATCGCTGTTTTTATTTGCAAAATAAATTTATTATTAAAATATAAGACAGTTGCTTTTGTTCCCCAAATTTATTGTCTAAATTTTACTGATAAAAACAATGAATTTTTATCGCACCTTAATCTTAAATTTGATTATATAATTACAAATCCACCGTGGGGCGCGAATTGTGATAATATAGAATGTATACCTGAAATTACTTCCAAAGAATCATTCTCATATTTTTTTGTAAATGCCTATAAATACTTAAAAGAAAATGGGCAGATAAGATTTTTATTTCCTGAATCTGTGCTCAACGTTAAAGTTCATAAAGATATTCGTTCGTTTATATTAAATAACGGTACAATAAATTCTATAACGTTATATAATGGCATGTTCTCTGGTGTAACTACTCATTATGTTGATATAGAGGTGTATAATCTTAAAGATAATCGTTTAATCAACGTATATACTCCCGAAAAACTATTTGTAATAGATAAGCAGTCATTTTATGCTACAGAAAATCTAGTGTTTAATTTTCAAAATAATATCGACACAGAAATAATAAGAAAAGTTGATGGCTGTAAACAATACACGTTAAAAGATAGTATTTGGGCATTAGGTGTTGTTACGGGAGATAACAAAAAGAAATTATTCAAAACGCCTATCGAGGGAAGTGAACATATCTATACGGGGAAAGAGATATTACCATATATTCTTTCTGCGCCACAAAATTATATAATTTATAATCGAAAAAATTTTCAGCAAGTCGCAAAAGAAGAATATTATAGAGCACCCGAAAAATTAGTTTATAAATTTATTTCTAATAAATTAGTTTTTGCTTATGATAATAGCAAATCGTTGTTTCTAAATAGTGCAAATATATTAATACCTAATATTCCGAACATGTCAATTAAAACCGTTTTGGCATTTTTAAACTCGGAAATGTTTCAATATTTATATAGCGTGCTTTTTTCTGAAATTAAAATATTAAAGGGGAATTTATGTGAATTGCCTTTCCCAAAAATAACTGCAAAACAAGATTTGTTGTTGTCTGATTATGTTCAAAAAGTTATAGATGGAAACAATCATTATGTGGATATAATTCAAGACGAAATATTTGCTATTTATGGAATTACAATGGAACAAAAGAAACACATTAAGGAGAAATTGAATGGAACGTTTAATAAATGAATTAAAGAACAAAATAATAGAGATGAAAACTTTAACAAACAATTCTTTTGATTTAAGTGATGAACGTTTAGATGACTTGTATTCTGTATATCCTTTCAATAAATTTGAGTATGTAATTAGCCATCTGATTGCGACGAAAACCATTACTCTACAAGAATATTTGGATATTCGTAATTCTTATTTGGAAAGAAATAAATATTTATATGTTTTTGAAATAACTGCGCCGAGAACATTTGGGGAAACTTGGGCGCAAAGACACTTAAATGAAGTCGTTCCTGAATTGAGAATGCCGTCAACAAATTTAGACCCAACATATTCTGGAGAATATGATTTTTGGTATAATGGTATAAAAATCGAAGTGAAAGCATCAAGAGCGGTTAAAAGAAAAAGTGGCGACTCGCTAATTATAAAAGCATTATCAAGTGATTCTTCGTCAGGTTTTGATATGAATTTTCAACAAATAAAACCTGCTTGCTGTGATGTTTTTGTTTGGATTGCTGTTTGGCGTGATAAAATTAGATATTGGGTTTTGTCAAGCGACGAAGTTGCCAACAATGAGTATTATTCGGTGGGTCAACATAGGGGAAATGTTGGCGAAGGTCAATTATGGTTAAAAGAAACGAACATTGATAAATTTGATGAATATGAAGTTTCGGTAAGAGATATTTTATCGGCAATACTTAATAAGGCAAACAAGTCATAATATATAAAATTAAACTTTTCTTTCAAAAATACTTTTTGTCCCACACACTATGCCTAAAAACGAGATTTAGTCCCACACATACATCAAAAGTCACACGAAAGTGTGACTTTTTTGTTTTGATATTTTTGTTTTTTGAATATGAGTGAGTGCTTATTTTAAAAGGAAAACCCCCGACTTTTTGGTCGGGGGTTGAATTTTAGGTTGTTCCTTTAATCCAGGATTTGTCTGCTGCTTTCTCAATTGCCTTGAGCTTCATTCTCTGAAACTTTTTGATCGATTTGCACAGTCCTAAGTCATATTCAGTATTGATCATATATGTATCGCCACCATCGGTGTCATAATAATCAGCACTGATTCTGACAGGCATATCCTTTTCCTTATCATTAAAGTATACGATGTAGCAATGCTCACCGTAAGGCACATTCGATATTCCCATAATAATTACGTCTTTGACGTTGATTTTAATGTATTCCATAAATGCGCCTCCTTATGTTATACATTATAAGTGAATTATATCATTATTGAAAAATATTGTCAATATAAGTACTGCTTCGTAATAAGTTTTAATTATCAAACTAATCTACATAAGGATAAATTTTCTCTTCGCCGGCAATTTCAAGGATGTTCTTTGTCGCAGGGGCTACATCTGTGTAACCGCCACAAGCGTCTACACCGTTAGATGTCCATGCAAATGCACCATTCCAGCCGTTGTTGTAGCAGTCTTCATATCTCTGCTTGAGTGTAACGCCGCTTTCGTCAACTGCAGCACACTCACCGATTACGCTAGGCTTTGTTCCGTCAAGCTTGAAATCAGCAGGGGATTTATCAAATGGATAGCCAAACCAAGGCTTTTCCCAATGATAGTAGTGAGTTGAATAGTAGTCTAGATATGAGTTGTCGTTACCTGAAAGACTTGATAAGTATTCATCTGAACCCATATTGCCTTCATACTTGTCGGAATTATACTTGATAATACCAAAACCTACAGTTACCAAAATATCTGAATTTTCGTGAATTGCAGCTGCCTCATGTGCGAAGAGATTACAGATATCTTCCCATTTAAGCTTGCCGCATTCATTATTTTCGTATACCCAGTCAGGTTCGTTCATAAGGTCGATACTGAAAAGGTAGTTGTTATTATCATATCTCTGACAGAGTGGAATTACATAGCCATCAACAAACTGCTTGATGTATTCTTCATTCTGAGTCATATTTCTCCAGTTTTTGTAGCCTGTATTTGAATCCTTGTAGTGGTCAAATGACATAAGAGTTGCCATAATGTAGATTCCGTGCTTCTGAGCAAGCTCCATAAGTGAATCAAGGTCTGACCAGTGCTGCTGGGTTACTTCCTTGAATGAGCCATCTTCATTGAGAATAACACCTACAAGGCCGTTACAGTTGATCCAGATTCTTGTAGCGTTTACACCTGCTGCACGAAGCTCGGCAAAATGTGTATCCCAGAATGTGTAATCAAAATTACCGCCAAAGTCATTCCAGTTATCCCATGGAGTATTAACGCCATTGAACCAGATTTCCTTTCCATCAACCATAAACTTTGTACCTTCGATATAAACAAGGTTGTCGGTATTGGTTTCAGGTGTTGTTACGTTGTCTGTGAGTTCTGTTGCCTGAGTAGTAGTTGTTGTCTTTTCATCTGAGCTTTCTTCTTTACCGCAAGCGGCAAGTGAAAGAACGAGTGTCAAAGCAAGCGCAGATGATAAAATTCGTTTAAGTATCATATTTTTTCTCCTTTATATAAATTTAAACATAACCTATAACTGATGAAATAAAGATGATTATCATAAAAATTGGTGAGATATATTTAATCATTACTCTGTATAGCTTCTTTGATTTGAACTGAGAGTTGAGTGCAACTTCATCCTCAACATATTTAGTTCCGACAACATAACCTATAAGAATACAAGTTAAAAATGCAAGAATAGGCATAAGAATGTTATTACTCATAAAATCAAATAAATCAAGGAACTGTCTGCCTAGAACTGTAATATGTGACCAATCGCTATAACCGAGTACAGAAACCATACCAATTACAAATGAAAAGCCTAAAACAATAAAGCAAACAGGTATTCTGCTCAGCTTTGTCTTTTCACATAACAAAGATACAATAGTTTCCATCAATGAGATAGATGAAGTAAGCGCCGCTAAGGCTACCAAAATAAAGAATACAGTACCAACAAACTGACCACCTGCCATTGAGTTGAAAACATTAGGCATTGTAGTAAACATAAGACCAGTTGTCTGAAGCTTTGCATTTTCACCGAGAGGGAAAGCAAATACAGCAGGAATAATCATAAGACCAGAGAGAAAAGCAATTGCAGTATCAAATATCTCAATATGTCTTACACTGTTTTCAAGGTTGTCCTCTTTTCTCATATATGAGCCATAAGTAATCATAATACCCATAGCCAAAGACATTGAATAGAAAAGCTGACCCATAGCAGCAACAATAGTTTTTATAGAGAAATTTTTAAAATCAGGTTTTAAGTAGTAAATAAGACCTTCGCTTGCACCATCGAGGGTCAGAACGTAAATACAGATACCAATAATCATTACAACTAAAACTGGCATAAGTATTTTACTTACTCTTTCGATACCTTTCTGAACGCCAAACATTACGACTATTGCTGTTAAGAACATATAAATAGCTAAAAATAATGCAGGTTCTGCAGCATTACCTATAAAAGAGCCGAAATATGAACCGTCGCCTGCAGCGTTAGCACCGTTTCCTGTGATAAACAACACAAGATACTTCATAACCCAACCACCGATTACGCAGTAGTAAGGGAATATTATAGCAGGAATTACAGCAGCCAGAATACCAAGCGCTGAGAATTTCTTGTTAACGCATTTATATGCAGTTAAAACACTCTTACCGGTTTTTCTGCCTATAGCAATTTCAGTAATCATAAGCGAGAAACCGAATGTGACTGCTAAAATGAGATATACCAGTAAAAAGATGCCACCGCCGTATTCAGAGGCAAGATATGGAAATCTCCAGATGTTACCAAGGCCTACTGCTGAGCCTGCGGCTGCTAATACAAAGCCTATCTTTGAAGAAAAGCTGTTTTTTGATTCGTTCATAAAAAAGTCCTTTCGAAAATAAACGTACATTTTATTATACCAATTTTTGCCCGATAAATCAATAATAAAATGTTAAAGCGGTCATTTCTGACCGCTTTTGTTTATTTAAGTAAGAAAGCCTTTGCGCCGTGACTATTAAGAGAAACTGTTATTTCTTTTTCAGCATTACCACAATTTCCACTCCATAATTCCTTATATGAAACAGGGGAGTAGATTTCAATATCTGTAAGAGAAATTGAAATTTCGCTATTCTTGTCGCCTGTATTGAATACAGCAATATATGTACCGCCATTTGCACTTACAGATACCCATAAGATATGTTCAATGCCGTCAATTTCCTTTTTCCAGACCTGATGAGAATGTCTTGAATACAAATGCATATCAAGAATATCCTTGTTTGTTAAAAGGCTCATAGTAAAGTCGTCAAAGCCTGTCATTTCGCCACCTATAATAAGAGGTGAGCGGAAGATACTCCACAGAGTCATCATTGTGATCTGCTCATCTTCTGTAAACTCAGTTCTGTTATCCTTGCCATAATCCTGCTTGATAGGTCCGATAGGCAACATATCAGCATCAGGCCAGCAGCCGGCACCGGTGTGAGTACACCATTTTTCTGCTCTTGAGAACATATCATATAAAAGTTCCCATTTATCCCAGAAATCGTCTGTAATACGCCACATATTCGCAGTTTTCTTATAAAGCTCTGATTTTTCAAGTAATGCAGGGCCTGGAGACAGGCTCAATATCATATCTCTGCCACAGCTTCTCAAAGAATTGCTGAGCATAATAAGCTCCTCTTCTTCGTGAGGCAATTCTCTTGCAATGTCATCACACTTGATAAAATCAACGCCCCATGATGCATAAAGCTCAAAAATACTGTCGTAGTATTCCTTTGCACCATCCTTTGTGCTGTCAACTCCATACATATCAGTATTCCATTGACAGATGCTATTTGTTTTTGCAATCTGGCGGGCTGTTATATTTGTACCCTTGATAGCTGTATTTTTGTGCACGGCCTGACGAGGAATACCTCTCATAATATGAATACCAAATTTCAGCCCAAGAGAGTGAACGTATTCTGCCAAAGGTGCAAATCCCTTACCATTCGCAGAAGAAGGAAATCTGTTTTCAGCAGGGATAAGTCTTGAATATTCATCCATACAAAGCTCTGTAAAAGGATCGTATTCATGCGACCTGGCATTTGGCGCTGACCACTGAATATCAACAGTAATATATTCCCAACCATACTGCTTTAAATGGTCTGCCATAAATTTTGCATTCTGTTTTACAATTTCTTCTGTTACAGATGCGCCATAACAGTCCCAGCTGTTCCAGCCCAAAGGTGCTCTTAACATTTCCATAGTATCCCTCATTATAAAGTATTTTATAAATTTATTATAATATAATCAGCTTATTTTACAATGCTATAATGTGCAAAACTACCTTTACAATATTAGTATAAGTTGACATTTTGAATATTACGATATATAAAAAACCGCTTTTGATAATTCTCAAAAGCAGTTTTCATTTTATAGTTTATTAAGTCTCAGAGCGTTTGTAACAACAGATACTGATGATAGCGACATACAAGCCGCACCGATCATAGGACTAAGAAGCGGTCCGCCAAAGATATATAAAACACCTGCAGCAATAGGAATACCCAGAGAATTATAACAGAATGCCCAGAAGAGATTTTGCTTTATATTTCTCACAGTAGCCTTACTTATTCTTATAGCCTCGCAGACATCTGAAATATCGCCCTTAATCAGAACAATATCGGAGCATTCGATCGCAATATCTGTGCCGTTACCTATGGCAAAGCTAAGGTCAGCTGCAGATAAAGCAGGGGCGTCATTTATTCCATCGCCAACCATTGTGACAAATTCATTTTTACCTTTTAGTTTTTCAATAGCACTGGATTTTTCTTCAGGTAAAACCTCAGAGATAACATCTGTAATACCTATTTCATTTGCAATTGCGTTTGCGGCATACTTGTTATCACCGGTCAGCATAACCGTTTTAATGCCCATACCGTTAAGCTTTGAAATCGCGTCAGAGCTTGACTTTTTAATCTTATCAGAAATAGCTATAATACCGATTATTCTTTTATCCACCGAAACAACTGAGCAGGTTTTGCCTTGCGATGAGAGCTTTTCAATCTCTGCTGAAATCTGAGCTTCGGTATTTTCAAGATAACTGATTTTTCCGACATATACATTTTTGTCATTAAGCTTTCCTACAACACCATAGCCTGTAATTGCTTCAAAGCTGTCAGAGTCACAATATTCAATATTATTTTCATTGCAGTAGTTTATGATAGCAACTGATAACGGATGCTCAGAATACTTTTCAACAGAAGCTGCCATAGAAATGATTTCATCTTTGTTTCCATCAAAAGCTATAATATCAGTTACAACAGGCTTACCCTCTGTAATTGTACCCGTTTTGTCAAATACAACTGTAGTGATTTTGTGAGCATATTCAAGTGCCTGAGCATTTCTGAATAAAATACCTTTTGAAGCAGCCTTACCTGTAGCAACAATGATTGCAGTAGGGGTTGCAAGCCCCAATGAACAAGGGCAGGCTATTACCATAACGCTTATAAATATCTTTAGTGAAAGTTCAAAATCTTTTGTCGCAACAAACCATATTGCAAAGACAATTACGGCTATTGCAATAACTATGTTTACAAACACACCCGCAACCTTGTCTGCAAGTCTTGCAATAGGTGCTTTTGAACCTGAAGCCTCTTCTACGAGCCTTATAATAGCTGAAAGGGAAGTATCCTCACCGATCTTATCAGCAGTAAATCTGAATGTACCGTTTAAGTTTACAGTGCCCGCAAAAACCTCGCTGCCTTCGCTTTTATCACAAGGCATACTCTCGCCTGTAAGCATAGATTCATCAATTGAGCTTTCACCTGCAATAATTTTACCGTCACAAGGTATCCTTTCGCCGGGCTTTATAACTACTGTATCACCGATTTCAATCTGCGATACATCAATTTCGGTTTCTATTCCATCTCTTAAAACAACTGCAGTTTTCGGTGCAAGCTTTGAAAGCTTTCTTACAGCTTCGCCCGTTTTATTCTTTGAACGTGCTTCAAGAAACTTACCAATCATAACAAGTGCTATAATCATTGTAGCGCTTTCAAAGTATAAATGATTTACAGCGTCGCTGTCACCTAAAAAGATGCGTATAGTTGAATATACGCTATAAATAAACGCAGAGCTTGTACCAACTGCTACAAGGCTATCCATGTTAGGATGAAGCCTTATAAGCTTTGGAAAACCGCTAGTGTAAAATTTACTGCCAGCAATCAGAACGGGTATTGCAAGAATGATCTGAGTTATAGCAAAAGCCTTAGGGGTAGCTTTAGTGACAGGCGTTGGGATAGAAAACATATGC
The DNA here is from genome assembly GCA_937892655.1 of uncultured Clostridia bacterium. GTDB lineage: Bacteria > Bacillota > Clostridia > Oscillospirales > Ruminococcaceae > CALBJC01. The sequence goes on from CALBJC010000139.1 coordinate 9,297, forward strand.
CCCATTGCAATATAAAACAGCAAAACTGAGAAAACAATAGCTACAATAAGCTTGACTTTTGTTTTCAAAAGCTCCTTTTTATTCTTTTTATCTCTTATAGCGTCTCTTTCAGCCTCATCTATTACCTTAAAGCCTTCTTTTTCAATTGCCTCAACAAAATCACTCATCTGAGCTTTTGTTTCATCATATTCAATATAAGCTTTTTCAGCCATAAGATTGACATTAGCAGTTACGCCATCGAGTTTATTCAGCGCCCTTTGCGCCGCTGCAGAGCAAGCAGCACAAGACATACCGCTTATAATTATAGTAGTTTTTTTCAAATTCAGACCTCTATTCTACAGTAAAACCTTTTTCAACAATATTTGCCTTTACAGCGTCAATAACGCTCTTGTCATCTGATTTGAATGTAAGTATGCCTTTTTTAGCGCTCGCTTTAGCATCTTTAACGCCTTTAACAGCCATAGCTGCCTGACAAACTGATTTTTCGCAATGTGGGCATGACATACCGCCAACCTTGATGGTTATATCTTTTTTGAAAAACATAAAATTACCTCCATAAACTTTATATTAAATAAATTATACTATATTAGTAGACAAAAATATACATACAAATTGTAAATTGAAAAAGTGACTGATTAACTGCTTTTATAGATCCTGCATAGTATATTATAGCCTTTGTGAATAACCGGTATTTTTCGGTTAATACTAGAATCGGATAATTCATAAATAGGAGCGTTGAAAAAATGACGATACACCGAGGAGAAATTTACTATGCTGACTTAAGTCCGGTTGTTGGCTCAGAGCAAGGCGGAATAAGACCTGTTTTGATAGTTCAGAATGATGTAGGAAACAAACATTCTCCTACAGTTATAGCAGCTGCAATAACCAGCCAGCGAGAAAAAGCAAAACTACCTACTCATATAGAGGTAAATGGTGTTACCTGCGGGCTTTCAAAAGATTCTGTCGTGCTTTTAGAGCAGATAAGAACAATAGACAAAAAACGTCTCAAAGAGCGGATGGGAGAGCTTGATTCTCAGGCTATGAATAAGGTTGATACAGCATTATCAATCAGCTTCGGATTAGGACGATAGTCTACATATCCGTAGCGCCTGCGCACAGTTTTCTGTGCGCTTTTTTATTTGACAAATAAAAAAATGATGATATACTTAGGATATACTGAAAAGGGAGTTTATTATATGCCATCATCAATGATTCATTTAAATATAGCATACTCAATCGCCAAAAAAGCCGGTATAAGCATATCGGATATGCCGTCTCTGATTTTGGGCTCAGTTTCACCTGACGCTGTAAATACAGGTGTCATACAAGCTCCGAAGGAAATTAGATATTCTGCTCATCTTCGCGACCGTGATTTGAAAATATGGGAAAACAACGTTTTTGAATATGCGAAAAACTGCAATATCTCTGATAAAGCTTTCTTACTTGGCTTTATGATACATATTCTTACTGATATCAAATGGGATGAGCTTGTTCAGCCATCAATGCTTGATAAAATTAAAGCGAAAAATCCCGATAAAGATCCAAAATCAATAAAATGGAAAACTCTCTTAGCATTTGATAATCTTCTTTTACAAAATGAGAATAGGGGAGAGATAATAAATTATCTCAAGCTCTCAGACCCTGAAAAAGAAATATCAACTGTAACAAAAGAAATGCTCACAAGCTACAAAAAAGAGCTTTGTGAGCGCTACGAAAATAAAAAAGCTCAAGGCGATACAAACACAGTTTTGAGCGTTTGTGACCTTGAGCTTGTTGAAAATTCAGTTACTGAATTGCTTATTCAGCAGGGGTATATGTAGTAGTTGTATCTTCCTCAATATCGATCATTGAGCTGATATCAAACATTGTTGACATATCAGAAACAACCTGTGGCATCTTGCCATCCCATTTGCTGATGAATTCCATTAAGATTACCTTATCTGTTATCTGTTCATTCTTTAATCTGTATGCTTCCGCTTCAGCCTTTGCCTGTTCAATAGTCTGTTCAGCCTCGATTTTAATTCTTGCGAGGTCCTGCTCAGCCTTGAGGGCATTCTGCTGGGCGGTTTGTTTTTCTTCAATAGCCTTATTGAATTCTTCTGAGAATTCGAAGTTTATAATGTTGAAAACTTCAATTGAAAGGCCGAATGGGTTGATTTTTTCAGCGATAGCCGCTTCCATCTGTGAAGAGATCATCTGTCTGTTAGTAATTAGCTCTTCAGCAGTAAAATTTGCTGAAACTGCCTTTACACATTCCTGAATTGCAGGCTTAACGATGATATTATCGTAGTCAAGACCGACATTCTGATAAAGTGTCGCTGATGCTGCAGTATTTACTCTATAGTTGATAGCGATAGTTGAGTAAACATTCTGAAGGTCTTTTGAAGCAGAAACTGCTGCAACTTCAGTTTTGAGCACTCTGTTGTCTACCTGAACTACCTGAGTAATAAACGGAATTTTAACGTGTAAGCCTTCTGCCAGAACAGTCTGATTAACTGAACCGAGTGTTACAACAACGCCCGAGTGACCAGGCTTTACAACTGTAAAGCAGTTTGCAACAACGATAATTACAAATAAAGCAATTATTGCGATAATTACAAACTTTGTACCGTTTATTTCACCTTTCTTTTTCATGTTGATTACGTCTGCCATAGTCTTAGCTCCTTTTTGTTCATTTATTTATCTTCAAGGCTCTTTAGAGCTTTGATTTCTTCTCTGTCTAATCTGATAACCGCATCCTTGATAACCTCAACATCGTTTTTATCATAGGTAGCAACGGCTTCTGTTTTTTCATTTTTAACTCTTAGCTTACCAGTAAGAAGGTTTGCTTCTTCAACAACGCCTCTGCCCTCAGGAGTATTTACAATAGCACCAACCTTAGGAGTAATCTTGAGGAGCTGTTCATAGCTGTCCTGCTCGTATTTTAAGCAGCACATAAGTCTTCCACAAGTGCCTGAAATTTTTGTCGGGTTAAGAGAGAGGCTCTGTTCCTTTGCCATTTTGATTGAAACGGGCTGAAATTCGCCTAAAAATGATGAACAGCAGAATGGTCTGCCGCATATACCAAGACCGCCGAGCATCTTAGCTTCATCTCTGACACCAATCTGGCGCAGTTCAATTCTTGTTCTGAAAACAGATGCTAAGTCCTTAACAAGCTCTCTGAAATCAACTCTGCTTTCAGATGTAAAGTAGAACAAAAGCTTGTTGTTATCAAATGTGCATTCAACATCAACAAGCTTCATATTCAGCTTGTGATGCAAAATCTTTTCTTCGCATATTTTAAAAGCGTCAGCTTCTTTTTTTCTGTTTTGTTCAACAGTCTGCATATCTTTATCAGTAGCAATTCTGATAACCTCTTTGAGTGGTGCTGTTATCTGATCATCAGAAACTTCTCTGTTTGATAAAACAACCTCGCCGCATTCGATGCCTCTTGCGGTTTCAACGATAACATTGTTACCGACATCTACGCTCAATTTATTAGGGGAGAAGTAATAAACCTTTCCTCCGCTTTTAAAACGAACTCCGATTATTTCAACCATTTATTGTTTTCAACCCTTCCTTTATGGTTTATGAAAGTATAGATTTAATTTGTGCACTCAATGCTGAAATAACAATATTTGCAGCGCCATAACCGTCAAGTCTGGTAAACGCAGTATTGAGTACATCGATAATTGCATTGCATTTTGTAGTGTTTGTGATTGTGCTTATCTGTTTTGCAACGTCCTTGCAGCATGAAATGGTAATCTGTGAACCAAGTCTCAGGGCACAGGCATCGCGCATAATATCAATAAGAAGTGTAATTATATCCTTTGCTTCATCTCTGTCAGAAGTAGAAAATGCAGAAATAAAGCCATATTCATCTTTTTTTGCGATTGCAGATGCAATAGCCTCAGCTGTAGAAATTGTGTTCTGAAGGTCTTTATTGTTTATAAACTCAAGGCATTTGCCGATATTTCCTCTGAATCGGTAAATAGCTTTATCGGCGTTATCCTCTGAAATACCAAAGTGTAAAAGTGCATTTTTGCATTCTTCCTCGCTTACCTCGGTAACGCCTAAAGAAATTACTCTTGATATTATAGTTTCAAGAAAACATTCTTTGTTTTTGGCGGTAAAAATAAACGATGAAGAAGCAGGCGGTTCTTCAATTACTTTGAGAAGAACGTGCTGAATATCCTTTTTTGCCTTGTCAAAATCAGGAATTATATAAATTTTACGCTCAGATTCGTTAGGCGGAATATACGCGTTTGTACAGATAGGTCTGAAATCGTCAATCTTATAGTTGTTCTTACCCGAATGCTTTACCCAGATAATATCAGGATGGTTATCATGTAACAGCATTCTGCACGATTTACACTGCATACAAGGAGAATTATCTTTTGGGTCTGAACATAAAAACTGCGCAGCAAGATACTTTGCTATTGTTTTCTTTCCGACTCCCTCAGGACCAAAAAGAACAATTGCATGAGGTACCCTGCCGCTTGATTTCATAGAGCCTATTAATTCCAACAGCGAATCGTTACCAAAAATTTTCAGGCTTTGGTTCATAATTATACCTTTTCAAAGCGCTCAATGTTTGTTACGAAAATTGTTGCACCGCCAACTGAAACTTCAACAGGGAAAGAAGCATAAGCGCCAACACCATATGAAGTTGTTGAAGGCATAAACTGCTTTCTTCTGCGGCTGTGCTGACGGATAATTTCAATGATTTCATCAATTTTATCATCATCAGAACAAATCAGAAATGTTGTATTGCCTGACATAAGAAATCCACCGGTTGAAGCAAGCTTTGTTGCCTGAAAACCGGACTTAGTCAATGACGATGAAACAGCATGGCTGTCATCATTGTTAACGATAGCATAAATAAGTTTCATAAAAACACTCCTCACTCACAAATAAATATATAATAGTATATCATAAAAAACAGTAAAAATCTATACTTTTTTAAAAAAATTATATATCAAGGTCAACAACCTCGATCTGATTTATATTGTATGCTAAAAGATACTTAATACATTCTTCTGTTACCACCTCGCCGCTCATACATACAGGTACTCCCGGAGGGCATAAAATTACAGGCTTTGCACAGATAAGTCCCTCTGCATCCTGAGAATTTACAAGTCGGCATTTTGCTAAGGACGCCTCTCTGATTGACATTTTGCTTTCAAAGCAGAGCTTTGAAAAATCAATCTCAAGAGGCTTTACAAACATTCGCGGCATAGGTAAAGTATGAAGTAATGTAACAAGCTGAGTAAGCTGACCCGGCTTGTTATATGGAGATAACATCAGAACAACGCTTGAGTGGTCGGCATATTCACATTCAAAGCCGTTATCTCTGAAAATTTCTGCAAGTTCAATACCTGTTCTGCCGTTTTCATTTGGTAAGATCGTGATCTTGAGTGGTTCATCAGATACAACCTTGTAGCCTGAGTTTATGATAAATTCCTTTGAGTTTTTTACTTCTTCAGATATGATTTCCAGCTTTTGCGAGAATTCTTCTTCAAGTAAAAGGTTACAGTAATCAAGTGAACATAACGTAAGGTATGAAGGTGAGGTTGAAGCAAAAAGAGCCATAGAAGCCTTTGCATTAGCTGAAAAATGTTCTGTAAAGCTACTATCCTTTACAATGTGCAGGTATGCTCCTGAAGTGAGTACAGGAAGCGTTTTGTGAGCAGAATCGCAGCATATATCAGCACCCAGGTCAATAGGGTGCAAAGAAGGTTTTAAAAACTTCAGATATGCTCCGTGAGCATTGTCAACAAGAAGCGGAGAATTATATTTTTTTCATACTTTTGATATTTCTTTTATATCTGCTATGTTACCAAGATAATCGGGCGAGGTGATATAAACTCCTATGCATTCATCTGTACTTTTAAGTTTATTCTCTATCTCATCAACATTTATTTTGCATTCACAGATTGAGCAGGATTTCTCCGGATATACCCATAAAACATTTATACCAAGAAGTGCACAGGCATTTACAAAAGCCTTATGAACATTTCTTGCAGCAATAATTGTAGGCTTTTTATAGTTAAAACCGGTAAGCGCCAAGTGAAGCATAGCCTGAATACAAAGAGTTGACCCCGCCGTACTGTAAATCGTCTTTTTAGTACCAAACAGCTTTGTTGCGTTTTCTTCACTCTCATTAATTATGCCATCGCATGAAAAAAGCGAGTCAGCACCATTTATTTCTGTAATATCAAATTCCTCAAAGCCAAGCTGATTTACGCCTTTGTGACCTGGCATGTGAAAGCGTGTAATATTGCTCTGTGAGTATTTTTTAACAAAATCGCAGATTGGTGTTGTCATGGCTTATCCCCTTTAATAGTGTTTTTGAAATTATATCACATTTTTGAGTGTTCGTCTAGTTGTAATCGTAAAGCTTGTCGCATAAGTTTTATTAAAATGTATAAAGGAGTAAATCTTATGTTTAAGCGAGTTTTTATTATTAATTTGATTCTTGTTTGCTTTTTACAGCTTTCGTTCAATGTAACTGCCTCCGATGTTGAGATAGTATGCACCGCAAAAAACTATGCAGTGCTTGAAGCTGATACTAAAACGCTTCTGATGTCATCAGCTTGCAGAGAAAAGAAAAGTATATCTCATCTGACAAAGCTGATGACCATTTTACTTTGCGCTCAGAGTATTGAGAATAAAACGTTGTCAGTCCAGGATATTGTGGTTGTAACTCCCACAGCAAATTCAATGCAGGGTACTCAGATTTGGCTTGAAATAGGTGAAAGAATAACGGTTGAAGAGCTTTTATACGCCGTTACCGTAGGAAACGCCAATGATGCTGCTGTCGCACTTGCTGAAAAGGTAGGTAAAACCCATGAAGGCTTTATTGAAATGATGAATTTAAAGGCTTATGAGCTTGGTATGTATGATACTGTATTTGTTGATGCCGGTGGAACAAGTGATGAAAACGTATCAACTGCGTATGATATAGGCTTACTATGCTGTGAACTTGTAAAATATGATTTTTTGAAGCAGTATTTTACTACATGGATGATAAATGTCCGTAGCGCTAAAACCGAGCTTGTAAACTCAAACAGACTTGTCCGTAGTTATAATGGCATTACAGGCTTAAAAGCCTGTTTCTCAGAAAAATCAGGTCACTGTATAACAATCAGTTCAAAACGAGGGGATATGTATCTTATCGGAGTGTTTTTTGATTGTGCTGATAATGATACGAAGTTTTCTGACGCTAAAACAGTTTTGGATAAATGCTTTTCACAGTTTACGGTTTATGTTCCTGAAATATCAGAGTATCTGTCAGAGGTTTTGATAAAAGGTGGCACAAATGCTAAAGTAAAAGTACATCTAACAAAGCCTTTGAAGGCTATTGTTTTGAAAAGTGAAGTAAAAAACATACAAACAACCTGTCAGCGTAAAGATACTATACAAGCAGCATTTGCCGCAAATACACAAATAGGCACAATTGATTTACTTCTTAACGGTGAAACGATTGCCCATAGTGACATAATTACAGCACAAGGCTGTAAGAAAAAAGATGTGCTATTTTCACTTAAAAAACTGTTGTGCAGATTGCTTATATATTGATTTTTAAAGTGGTATAATTTGCACAAAAGTTTGCGTGAAAAACAAAACGACTTGCAATATAAAGGATTTTATAGTAAAATATATTTATCCAATTATGATATGGAAGGAAATGAAAAAGTTGTCTATTAAATTAAATGCAAAGTACATTGAAAAATATGTAGCTTCTCATGAGCTTGAAGCTCTCTGGCCACAGGTTTCCTGTGCTCATAAAATGGTTGAAGACAAGTCAGGTCTTGGCAATGATTTTCTTGGTTGGGTAAAGCTCCCTTATGACTATGATAAGGAAGAATTTGCAAGAATCAAGGCTGCTGCTGAACGTATCAAGGGCATGTGCGATATCCTCATCGTTATCGGTATCGGCGGTTCATATCTTGGTGCAAGAGCAGCTATCGAGCTTCTGAAGTCACCATTCTACAACAATCTCAAGAAGGATACACCTGATATTTATTTCGTAGGAAATAATATCAGCCCAACTTACCTTAATGAAGTTTTATCTATCTGCGAAGGTAAGGATATCTGTGTAAATGTTATCTCAAAGTCAGGTACAACAACTGAGCCTGCTTTAGCATTCAGAGTTTTCAAGAAGCTTGTTGAATCAAAGTACGGCAAGGAAGAAGCAAAGAAGAGAATCTTTGCAACAACTGACAAGGCTAGAGGTACATTAAAGCAGCTTTCAGATACAGAAGGCTACGAAACATTTGTTATCGCTGATGACGTTGGCGGCAGATTCTCAGTATTGACTGCTGTAGGTCTTTTGCCAATCGCTGTTGCAGGCTGTGATATTGACGCTATCATGAAGGGCGCTCAGACAGGCTACGACAAGTATTCTAAGGATGACAAGAATGATTGCTATAAGTATGCTGCAATCAGAAATGCTCTTTTAAGAAAGGGCAGAAGCGTTGAAATGCTCGTTTCATACGATCCAAGCTTCACAATGATGGCTGAATGGTTCAAGCAGCTGTTCGGTGAAAGTGAAGGTAAGGATGGTAAGGGCTTATTCCCAACATCAGCTACATTCTCAACAGACCTTCACTCACTCGGTCAGTTTATTCAGGATGGTTCAAAGCTCTTGTTTGAAACAGCTATCGACATCAAGTCACCAAAGCAGGATTTCTTCCTTGAAGATGATGAAGAAAATCTCGATGGCTTAAACTTCCTCACAAACCAGAATATGTCTGTTGTAAACAGAAAGGCATACGAAGGTACAATTCTCGCTCATACTGAAGGCGGCGTTCCAAACGTTGTAATTGAGGTTGATAAGCTTGATGAAGAAAACTTCGGTGAACTTGTTTACTTCTTTGAAAAGGCTTGTGCAATTTCAGGCTATATGCTCGGTGTAAATCCATTTGACCAGCCTGGTGTTGAAAGCTACAAGAAGAATATGTTTGCTTTACTTGGTAAGCCAGGTTACGAAGCGCAGAAGGCAGAGCTTGAAGCAAAGCTCGGCTAATACTTGCCAAAAGCAAGAACTAAATTTGTTCCTGTCATAAGCGAAAGCTTATGTTTGGATATATAAAAAACACGGAATGGAGTGTTATTCTATGATTAAATTGATAACAGGCGAAAAGGGTACAGGTAAAACTAAGGTATTAATCGATATGATCAAGGAATCTCTTGCAACAGCAAGCGGTGACATCGTTTGTATCGAAAAGGGCCTTAAGCTTACTTACGATATTCCACATAAGGTAAGACTTGTAGCAGCTGAAGAATATGACATCAACAGCTACGATTCATTCTACGGCTTTGTTGCTGGTATGCTCGCAGCTAACTACGATGTTCAGAAGATCTTTGTTGATGGTATCTTGAAGATCGGTGACAGAGATTACGAAAAGCTCGGCGCAATGCTCGCTAAGGTTGATGCTCTTGCTAAGGATATTGAAGTTGTATTCACAGTTTCTGCTGACGCTTCAGTATTACCTGAAAGCGTAATGAAGTTCGCATAATCAAAAACGAACTTTTGTTTGCGAAATTTACAAAATATTCTTAAAAAATGACTCACAAATTGCCAGATAAGCAGTTGACAAGCTATCTTAAAGATGTTATAATCAAATTTGTGATGTTCTGAGGTGAAACTATGGTTATTCAGTTAAAAGAGCTTTTTGAGCTTATAGGCGAGAAAAAGGATATATCATATTCTATCGAGCTTGATGAATTGCCAGAGTTAAAGGGTTATTCCTTTGGTTCACCGATTGCAATTAATGGCGCCATTGTCAATAGGGCAGGAGTAGTTTCACTCGACTATTCTGTTAAATTTGCGATGAAGCTTATTTGCGACAGATGTCTATGTGAGTTTGATCGTGAGTATGATTATGCTTTTGAGCATATACTTGTCAGAAGTACTAATACTGACAATGATGAGTATGTTGTTTGCAAGGCTAATGCTCTTGATCTGAACGAATTGGCTATTTCCGATTTATTGTTGCAGCTCCCGACAAAGATTCTTTGTGATGAAGACTGCAAAGGCCTGTGCATGAAATGCGGATGTAATTTAAATGAATCCCAGTGCAACTGCGCCGAGTAAATAGCCGCAACAGTAAATTGATTTTAAATTCCCAAAGAGGAGGTGCCAAAAATGGCAGTACCAAAGAGAAAAGTATCTAAGGCTAGACGCGATAAGAGACGTTCAGCAGTTTGGAAGCTCGAAGCTCCAGCACTTTCACGTTGCTCAAACTGCGGTGCACTCACATCTCCACATAAGGTTTGCAAGACATGTGGTTTCTACAAGGGCGTTGAAGTAATTAAGAAAGAAGCTTAGTCTTCTTCAAAATAAGGAAGGAGCAATCCTTCCTTATTTTTTTAATATCTTGATTAAAAAAGGGTGAGAGTATGTCAGTTTTAATTAAAGGTGTAATTGAAAAAACACCTGCATATAAAAAATTCAAAGAAAATGATATACTTTTACAGATAAACGGTCATGATATTAAAGATGTTTTAGATTATATGTATTATGCCGCTGAAGCGAAGCTTGAGGTTTTGATAGATCGAGCAGGTAAGCAAAAGCTCATTAAGGTGAAAAAATCTGAATATGATGATTTGGGTCTTGAATTTGAAACCTTTTTAATGGATAAAAAGCAGTCATGTACAAATAAATGTATATTTTGCTTTATCGATCAGATGCCAGAGGGGCTCAGAGATTCTCTTTATTTTAAAGATGATGATGCAAGGCTTTCGTTTCTTCATGGTAACTATATAACTCTTACTAATGTTTCAGATGAAGATATTGGGCGTATCATAGATATGCGCCTTAATATCAATGTATCTGTTCATACTACAAATCCAGAGCTTCGCTGTAAAATGATGAATAACCGTTTTGCAGGTGAAAAGCTCAAATATCTTAAAATGATGACTGATAGTGGCCTTGAGCTTAACTGTCAGGTTGTTTGCTGTCCGGGGATAAATGATAAGGATGAACTCAGGAGAACTATTTCTGATATAGGTAAGCTTATGCCTAACATTACATCTTTGGCTATTGTTCCTGTAGGGCTTACAAAATACAGAGAGAATCTCACAAAGCTTGAGCCTTTTAATGAGCAGTCAGCTCTTGAGGTGATTGAGATTGTTGAAGAGTATCAGAAGAAATTTTTATTAGAATATGGCAGAAGAATGGTTTTTGCATCAGATGAATTTTACATTCTCGCAAAAAGAGAACTGCCGACAGCTGAAGAATATGAGGACTATCCTCAGTATGAAAATGGTCTTGGTTTATTGCGCTCTCTTATTGACGAGTTTGATGATGCGCTGACCGAAATCTCAGATGATGTATCTGACAGAAAATGTACCATAGCTACGGGGGTTCTGGCATATCCATATATATGTGATATGGCTTGTAAGGCTATGGCTAAGTGGAACAATGTAAAGATTGATGTTGTAAAAATTGAAAACGAATTTTTTGGTAAGTCAATAACTGTTGCAGGTCTTATAACCGCAACAGATTTAATAAATGCGCTGAAGGGTAAAGAGCTTGGTGATGAGCTTTTGATCCCGTCAGTAATGCTCTCGGCGGGTGATCATATTTTCATTGATGATTATACTGTTGAGGATGTTGAAAAGAGTTTGAATATAAAGATAAGAGAAACCACAAATAACGGCTATGAGCTGCTTTGCGGTATGCTCGGAATTGATGATAAATAAGGAGGTTTTGAAATGGCACTACCGGTTGTCGCTATAGTCGGCAGACCTAACGTAGGTAAGTCTACGCTTTTTAATAAGTTAATAGGTCAGAAGTTGTCAATAGTTCAGGATACTCCCGGCGTTACCCGTGACAGAATTTATGCTAAATGTGAATGGTTGAACCATGAATTTATGCTTGTTGATACAGGCGGTATTGAACCAAATACCGATGATGTAATCCTGGCTCAGATGCGAAGACAGGCTCAGCTTGCTATTGAAAAGGCTGATGTAACAATTCTTGTAACTGATATGCGTTGCGGTGTTACTGCAAATGACTATGAAGTAGCAGCTATGCTTTTAAAATCAGGCAAGCCTGTTATTTTATGTGTAAATAAGTGTGACGCATTAGGTGAGCCACCAATGGAATTTTATGAATTCTACAACTTGGGTCTTGGTGAACCTTTTTCAGTATCCTCTGTTCACGGTCATGGTACAGGTGACCTTCTTGATGAGGTTTTAAAGCACCTTCCTGAAAACGAAGAGGAATATGATGAAGAATATATAAAGGTTGCGATAGTTGGTAAACCAAATGTAGGTAAGTCATCTATTATCAATCGTATTGCGGGCGAAGAAAGAGTTATCGTTTCTGACATCGCCGGCACAACAAGAGATGCAACTGATACTGTAATTGAAAATGAAATGGGTAAATTTGTATTTACCGATACTGCAGGTATCAGAAAGAAATCAAAGGTGCTCGAACAGATTGAAAAATATAGCGTACTGCGTTCATATATGGCTGTTGACCGCTCAGATGTTGCTGTAATTGTAATTGATGCTGAGGTAGGCTTTACCGAGCAGGATTCAAAGGTTGCAGGCTACGCTCATGAGCAGGGTAAGGGCTGTATCGTAGCTGTAAACAAGTGGGATGCAATTGAGAAGGACAACTATACAATGGATACCTTCAAAAAGGATTTAGCTGAAAAATTCAGCTTTATGTCCTATGTTCCGTTTGTGTTTATTTCTGCAAAAACAGGTCAGAGAGTAAATAAGCTTTTTGAAATGATAGTTTCTGTTGCAAATCAGAACTCAATGCGTATTTCAACTGGTAAGCTCAATGACATTCTGTCCTATGCAACAGCGCGTGTTCAGCCGCCGTCAGATAAGGGTAAGCGTCTGAAGATTTACTATATGACTCAGGCTTCAACAAAGCCGCCAACGTTTGTAACGTTTGTAAACAATGCAGAGCTTTTCCATTTTTCGTATCAGAGATATCTCGAAAATCAGATAAGAGAAACCTTCGGCTTAGAGGGTACTCCTGTCAGATTTATTATTAGAGAAAGAGATAAGACGGATACAAAGTAATTTTAAGGGGATTTTATAATGGTTTTAAAGGGTATACTAATGCTGGTTATAGCTATAGTTGTTTCATATCTTATCGGTAGCGTAAATTCTGCTATCACAGTTTGTAAGATATGGAAAAAGCAGGATATCAGAGATTACGGCAGTAAGAATGCCGGTCTTACAAATGTTTTGAGAGTATATGGCAAAATGCCTGCTCTTGTAACACTCATCTGTGATTTGTTAAAGGGCGTTATCGCTGTTTTACTTACAAGACTTATTGCAGGCTGGCTTGGCGTTTTTGATACAAATCTTTTTATCTCTTATGTTTCTGGTATTTCAGTTATGCTCGGTCACATTTTCCCAATCTACTATGGCTTCCATGGCGGTAAGGGCGTGCTTATTGCTGCAACTACATTGCTTGCTATCGACCCATTGACATTCTGCATTATTATCCCATTCTTTGCTATTATTCTGTATTTTACAAGATACGTATCAGTAAGCTCTATAAGTGCAGCTATCTTTTATCCTTTGCTCACTCTGATTACTCAGGGCTTAAGAGGCTTTGATATGTATATTTTGAATGCTTTTATGGCTTATTTTATCGGTATTCTCATTGTGTGGATGCACAGAGCTAATATCGAAAGACTCAAAAATGGTACAGAAAACAGATTTTCATTCAATAAAAAGTAAGGAGGCTTATAATGGCTGATATTGCTATTTTGGGCTCAGGCGGTTTTGGTCTTGCGCTGGGCGTTATGCTCAATGACTATGGTCATAAAGTAACTGTCTGGACAAAGTTTCAGGAAGAAATAGATATCATCAGAAAAGATGGCGAATATAAGCTCAAGCTTCCTGGTATAAAGATTTCAGAAAATATTCATCTTACAACTGATGCGTCAGAGCTTTCGGGCAAGGATATGCTTTTAGTAGGCTTACCAACAGCATTTGTAAGAGGTGTATGTGATAGCGTAAAGGGTAGTGTCGATAAGAACACTATCATTGTAAATACTTCAAAGGGTCTTGAACCAAAAACTTTCAAGCGCATGAGTGAGGTTTTAGAGGAAGTATTCCCTGAAAATGATATAGTAGTGCTTACAGGCCCTTCTCACGCAGAAGAGGTTGCAAAACCTTATTCAGCCACAACAATTGTTGCGGCTTCAAAGTCTGAAGAGAGCGTTAAGATCGTTCAGAGGGAGCTTTCAAATCCAAGATGCAGAATTTACACAAATGATGATATTATCGGTTCTGAAATCGGTGGCGCGCTCAAAAACGTAATCGCTCTTTGTGCGGGTATCGTTGACGGTATGGGACTTGGTGATAATACAAAAGCAGCTTTGATGACAAGAGGTATTCAGGAAATTGCAAGACTCGGTGTTTCTTTAGGCGGCAGAGTTGAAACCTTTGCAGGACTTACAGGTATCGGTGACCTTATTGTTACTTGTACTAGTATGCATAGCCGTAACAGAAGAGCGGGTATCCTTATCGGTCAGGGCGTTAATCCTGAGGAGGCAGTAAAGCAGGTTGGAACAGTTGAAGGTTACTCCTGCTGTGCTGTAGCGTGGGAATTATGCAAGGCCCAGGGCGTTTCAATGCCAATTACAGAACAGCTTTACCTTGTTTTGTTTGAGAATAAGGATGTTCATGAAGCAATGAAGGATCTTATGGGCAGACCAACTCGCGATGAAACAGAAAAAGGCTGGCTTTCATAGCTTTTAAAGAGGTATTTTTATACCTCTTTTTTTATGTCATAATTTACAAAAAATCATTGTAAAAAAACTTAAAACCTCTTTACAAAATGAGGGTTTTATAGTAAACTATATATAATAGGGTGTAAAATGATTTTTTATACTTTTATGTAAAAACTCAATAAAGGATGTGCCTAAAATATGGAACCAAAGTATAAACGAATTTTGCTGAAAATCAGCGGTGAAGCACTCGCAGGTGAAAAGAAAACAGGCCTTGATTATTCAATCATTTTAAGCCTTTGTGAAAGCATCAAGAAGTGCGTTGACATCGGTGTTGAAATTGGTATCGTAGTTGGTGGCGGTAACTTCTGGAGAGGTCGTTCAAGCGGAGCTATGGATAGAACAAGAGCTGATCATATCGGTATGCTCGCTACAGCTATGAATGCTCTGGCTGTAGCTGATATTCTTGAATCTCTTGGCGTTGTATGCAGAGTTCAGACAGCTATTTCTATGCAGCAGGTTGCTGAGCCTTACATCAGAAACAGAGCTGTTCGTCATATGCAGAAGGGCAGAGTAGTAATTTTTGGTTGCGGTACAGGTAACCCATTCTTCTCAACAGATACAGCAGCAGCGCTCAGAGCTGCTGAAATTGAAGCAGATATCTTCTTAAAGGCAACAATGGTTGACGGCGTTTACGATAAAGACCCTAAGAAGTATCCTGACGCAAAGAAATACGATACTCTTGATTTCAATGAAATTTTGGTTAATAACCTTGCAGTTATGGATGCTACAGCGGCAACTCTCTGTAAGGATAACAATATTCCTATTCTGGTATTCGATTTAGGCAGACCTGATAATATATTTGATGCAGTAGTCGGCGAAAAGGTCGGCACACTTGTTACATGCTAAGGAGGATTTAGATATGAAAGATACACTTAAGGCTATGAGCGAAAAGATGCAGAAGTCAATTAACGTTATGCTTGATGAATTTGGTTCAATCAGAGCAGGCAGAGCAAACCCAACTGTTTTAGACAGAATTTTTGTAGATTACTATGGCGCTATGACTCCTATCAATCAGATGGCTACAATTTCAGTAGCTGAAGCTAGAATTTTAGTTGTTCAGCCATGGGATAAGACTGCTCTCAAGAGCATTGAAAAGGCTATCCAGGCTTCTGAACTTGGTATCAACCCTCAGAATGATGGTACAGCATTACGTCTTGTATTCCCACAGCTTACAGAAGAGCGTCGTAAAGAGCTCGTTAAGGATGTAAAGAAGATCGGTGAAAATACAAAGGTAGCTATCCGCTCAATCAGAAGAGATTTCATTGACAAGTTCAAGGCTATGGAAAAGAACAACGAGATCACAGAAGATGATTTAAAGAACTGCGAAAAGGATGTTCAGAATACAACAGATAAGTTTGTAAAGAACATTGATGATGAAGTTGCAGCTAAGGAAAAGGAAATCCTTTCTATCTAAATCAATTTGTTCGGAGGTAAGCCGTGGCTTTATCAAAACTTGAAGGGCTGAAAATTCCTGCTCATATCGGTATTATAATGGATGGTAACGGCAGATGGGCCAAAAAACGTCTGTTACCTCGTGAAGCAGGGCATAGAGAGGGTGCTAAAACCCTTCGCAAGATTGTCAGATACTGTGCTGATATAGGTGTAAAGTATTTGACCTTGTATGCTTTTTCAACTGAAAACTGGAAGCGTCCTCAGAAAGAGATAGACTCTATTATGAAGCTTCTCGATGAGTATCTTGATGAAGTAAGAGCTTATTCCTCTGAAAATGTAAGAGTTGTTTTTATCGGTGATAAATCAATGCTTTCTGAAAATCTTCAGAAAAAAATGATTGCCCTAGAAAATGACTCTAAGGATTATACAAAGATGACTCTTTATCTTGCTATAAACTATGGCGGCAGGGCAGAGATTACAAATGCCTGCAAGCTGATTGCTGAAAAATGTAAAAACGGTGAAATATCGGTTGATGATATTTCTGATGAGCTTTTACAAAGCTTTTTGTATACAAAGGAGTCACCTGATGCAGATCTTATAATCAGACCGAGCGGTGAACTTCGCCTTTCAAATTTTCTTACCTGGCAGTCTGCTTATTCAGAGTTTTATTATTCAGATGTTTTATGGCCTGATTTTACAACAAATGATCTCGACAGTGCTATAATCAGTTTTAATAATCGTGACAGACGATTTGGAGGTGTATAGGCTATGCTTACAAGAATAATATCATCTGTAGTGGCAATAGTAATTGCAGTTGTGATACTTATGCTTCATAAGACTGTTGTATTACCGATAGCTGTTGCACTTCTGACAGTAGGTATTCTATATGAACTTTTCAAAGCAGAAAAGTGCCTTGAATATAAGTCAACTGCAGTAATTTGTGGAATATTCGGTCTTAGTTTTCCGTTTTTTAACTATTCTGTTATTTCAGAATACACAAAGCCGTTTGTACTGATCTGCACCATGCTTGTATTCGTTACATTTTTACTTCAGTATCAGAAGCTTCAGTTTGAAAAACTTTGCTTTATGGTAACTGTAACGCTTCTTGTCACAATGTCAATGAATTCACTTCTCTGGACAAAAGCACTCAATGCATCTCACGGTCTTTTCTTTATGATTTTGGCGCTTTGCGGTGCATGGCTTGCGGATTCTGGTGCTTATTTTGCAGGTACTTTCCTTGGCAAGCATAAACTTTGTCCGTCAATTTCCCCTAAAAAGACAGTTGAAGGTCTTATTGGCGGTACGCTTACAAATGCTCTGATATTTATCGTAATAACTTTGGTTTATTCAAAGTTTATTTCTTCTACACCTGTAGAATTCAACTATCCTCTTATGGCGCTTCTTGGTATGCTTTGCTCATTGCTTGGCTTACTTGGTGACCTTACAGCATCGCTTATCAAAAGACAATGTCAGATTAAGGATTATGGTAATATAATGCCGGGACACGGTGGTGTACTTGACAGATTTGACAGTGTTTTGTTTGTAGCACCATTTGTATATTTTATATTATCAACTGTTTCTGTTATTCAGTAAATTCAGCGAGGTTTTTCGGTTTTTCCGAAAAACCTTGCTTGTGTTTTATTATTTGGGTGGATTTATGAAAACTATTACTATTCTCGGCTCAACAGGCTCAATCGGTACTCAGGCATTAGAGGTTGCAGCCGCGCATAAAATGAAAATACTGGCTCTTTGTGCAAAGTCAAATGTCAGTCTGCTTGCAAGTCAGGCAAAAGAGTTTTCTGTAAAATACGTTTGTATTTATGATGAAAACAAGATCGATGAGCTAAAAGAGCTTTTAAAAGATACAGATATAGAAATTCTTTGCGGAATGGAAGGCTTGCTTTACATTTCGGCATTAAAGGTAGATATTCTGCTCAATAGTGTAGTTGGTATGATAGGCCTTTTACCAACGCTTACTGCTATTGAGGCTGGTAATGATATTGCCCTTGCAAACAAAGAAACGCTTGTTGCAGGCGGTGAGCTTGTAATGAAAAAGGCTGCAGAAAATGGTGTTAAGATTTTACCGGTTGACAGCGAGCATTCAGCAATATTTCAGTCATTGCAGGGGAGAGCTGATAACAAAATCAGTAAAATTTTGCTTACCGCATCTGGTGGTCCGTTCTTTGGCAAAACCCGTGAAGAATTAAAAAAAGTAACTTTATCTGATGCGCTAAAGCATCCTAACTGGGAAATGGGTAAAAAAATTACCATTGATTCTGCTACACTTATGAATAAGGGGTTAGAGTTTATTGAAGCGATGTGGCTTTTTGATGTAACACCTGATCAGGTTGAAATCCTTGTTCACAGGCAGAGCGTTATTCATTCAGCAGTAGAGTATGAGGATTTTTCAGTTATTGCCCAGCTTGGTGTGCCTGATATGAAAATCCCTATTCAGTATGCGCTGACATATCCTGAAAGATATGCTTGCCCTACAAAGCGTCTTAGTCTTACAGACTATGCGACACTTACCTTTGCAAAGCCTGATTATGAAACCTTTGATTGCTTGTCATCCTGTATAAAGGCTGTTAAAATCGGTGGTACAATGCCTGCAATGGTTAATGCTGCAAATGAAGAAGCAGTAGCGCTGTTTTTAGATGAAAAGATAGAGTTTTACCGGATCGGTGAAATTGTAAAGAGTGTATTTGACAATTTTGAAGCTGATAAAATAAATTCAGTAGATGATATACTAGTGGCTGATAAAAGAGCCAGAGATTATGTTAAAAATCTCAAATTGAATTAGAAAGGTCATATCGAATGAGTAATATTTTTAGTATAATTGCTGCAATTTTAATATTTGGCATTATTATTCTGGTGCATGAATTTGGTCACTTTATAGTTGCTAAAAAATGCAATGTAAAGGTCAATGAGTTTGCTATAGGTATGGGTCCTGCCATCTTTAAAAAGCAAAAGGGTGAAACTCTTTATGCTATCCGTGTCTTGCCAATTGGCGGTTATTGCGCTATGGAGGGCGAGGATGAATCAAGTACTGATGACAGGGCATTTTGCAAGAAAAAGGTTTCTCAACGTCTTGCTATTACTCTTGCTGGTGCTACAATGAACCTGATTTTAGGCCTTGTTGCAATGATTATCATTTCCTGTATAGCTGATGGTCTTAGCTCAAATACAATTTCAAAGTTTGAAGAGGGTTCTGTAACTGAACAGACAGGGCTTATGATAGGTGACGAGATAATCGCTGTAAATGGTGTGAGAACTTTTGTTGATTCAGATATTGTATATCAGTTTCAGATAGCAAAGGAAAACTCATTTGAAATGACAGTTATCAGAGATGATGAAAAGGTAAAGCTTAAGGATGTTAAGCTTCCTACCTATACAACTGATGAAGGTAAAGAGTCTATCTATGTTGACTTTTATGTTCAGCCTATCAAGAAAAACCCTCTGAGTGTGATGGAGTTTTCTGTAAAGAAAACAGTTTCAGTTGCAAGAATGATATGGATGACTCTTCTTGATATGGTGACAGGAAACGTTAGAATAAATGACCTTTCAGGTCCTGTAGGTATAGTTGATACCATAGGTTCAGTTATTGAGTCAAGTAAATTTGATGTTTCTGTATTAGCACAGAACTTACTGATGCTTGTTGTGTTTATATCTGTAAATGTTGGTATCTTCAATTTATTGCCTTTCCCGGCACTTGATGGTGCAAGAGCAGTATTTTTAATAATCGAGGCTATAAGAAGAAAGCCTATCAAGCGTGAATATGAAGGTATGATTCATTTTATCGGTCTTGCTCTTCTGATGATATTGATGCTTGTAGTAACCTTCAATGATGTTTCAAGAATATTTAAAAGATAATTGGCGGTGTTTTGTATGCGCGAAATAAGACCTGTTAAAATCAAGGATCTGATTTTAGATGGTAAAAAAATATATGTTCAGTCTATGCTCAATGTAATAGCTTCTGATGTAGAAGGTAACGTCAGACAGGCAGTAGAGCTTGAAAAAGCAGGCTGTGAGATCATCAGAGTTGCTGTACCTACTCTTTCTGATGTTCGTCTTATAAGCGCAATTAAAGAAAAGATAAATATTCCGCTTGTTGCTGACATTCATTTTGATTACAGAATAGCTCTGGAGTGTGCAAAAAGCGGTGTTGATAAAATCAGAATAAACCCTGGAAATATAGGCGGTATGGATAAAGTAAAAGCTGTTGCTGACATCTGTAACGATAAAAAAATTCCTATAAGAATAGGTGTCAATGCAGGTTCTCTGGAAAAAGAGCTTTTGGAAAAGTATGGTTCGCCAACGCCTGAGGCACTTGTAGAGAGTGCTTTGGGTCACGCAAAAATGCTTGAAGATGTTGATTTTAGAGATATTGTAATCTCAATTAAATCTTCAAACGTTTCTAATATGATCTCAGCCTACAGACTGATTGCAGACAGATGCAATTATCCTTTGCATCTTGGTGTAACAGAGGCGGGAACTGAAAGAATGGGTATTATCAAAAATTCTATCGGTATAGGTTCATTGCTTGTTGACGGCATTGGTGAAACGATAAGAGTTTCTCTTACTGCTGACCCTGTTGCAGAAATTAGTGCGGCTAAGGATATTTTAAAAGCAATTAATAAATCGGGTGGGGTAAAGATAGTTTCCTGCCCGACCTGCGGCAGAACAAAAATCGATCTTATTAGCCTTGCTAATGAGGTCGAAAAGGCTGTTGCTGATATTGATAAGGATATAACTGTTGCTATTATGGGATGCGTTGTAAACGGACCTGGTGAAGCCAGGGAGGCTGACATTGGCATTGCCGGTGGCGATGGCTGTGCAGTTTTATTCAAAAAGGGAGAAATTATAGGAAAGGTAATGCAGGATAGTATTGTTCCTGCTTTGCTTGATGAAATCGAAAAATTATAGGTGATATAGATGGATACAAAAAGCATTGCATCGGTTTTTGAAGATTATATAGATCTGATACCAAAGTCAATGTATGACGGAAAGCTGTTAAAGCTGAAATATGACACCAATACTTTACAGCTTGATGTAACTGCAGCGTTTACAGATATAGTTTCAACTGACGCTCACAAAACTTTTGAACAGAATATAAAAAACGCTATGAACTTATCAAAGGTTACTTTATTTACAAAGTATACCCCGGATATGTTTTCAGTGAAGTATTATCCGATACTTGTTGAAGAGTTAAAATCAACAGTAGCTATGGTAAATGGCTTTCTTGATGAGAGCAGCGCCTCGTTTTATAATAACACTCTGTCAATAGAGCTTCAGAATGGCGGAGCTGCGCTTATGAAAAAAGCAGGTATTGAGAAGATAATACCAAAGATTATCTATGAGCATTTTTCACTTGATATAAAGGTTGAGTTTTCGGGTATCCTTGCTCTTGATGAGGCGGCTACAGCTGACGTAAGAGCGATGAATGTAGAAAATCTCTATACTCCTCAGGTGCCTGATGAGGCATCTATTGCCGCTGAAAGAGAAAAAGAAGAAAAGCAAAAACTTGAGAATATGGTTGTTAAAGAAGCTGAAGTTGTTGATATTGATTTTGTGTCAGCACCATCAATTATCGGTAAGGGTGCGACCTTGCTCAGAGGTAATAAAATTGCGCCAAACGTTGTATTTACAGAACATAAGAATGTAAATCTTGAAGCGGGCAGGGTAACTCTCTGGGGTGATGTTTTTGCTATAGAAGAAAAAACATCAAAAGACGGCAAAAGAATTATTGCCACAATCTCTTTTACAGATTACACAAGCTCAAATATCATCAAACTCATTGATTTTGTTCCAAAGGCTAGAGCAGTACTTGACAATTTAAAAAAGGGAAGTACCATTGTCTGCACAGGTGATGTTCAGGATGATACTTTTGATAAAGCGATAAATATCAGACCTCGTGATATAATGCTTGTCAAGAAAAACAAGATTAAAGATAACAGCGAGCAAAAGAGAGTAGAGCTTCATTGTCATACAAATATGTCTGCAATGGATGCTATGACTCCTGCGGACAAGCTCGTAAGCCGTGCTTTTGAGTGGGGTCATAAGGCTATAGCGATTACTGACCATGGCGTTTGTCAGGGCTACCCTGATGCTGCAGGTGCGCTTGCAAAAATCAGAGGCAATGGCGGAGATTTTAAGGTTATCTATGGCGTTGAAGCGTATCAGATAAATGACGATGTAAAGGTCTTTTCAGGTCTTGATAAGCGTAATCTTACTGATGAGTTTATTGTATTTGACCTTGAAACTACTGGTCTTTCTGCTAAAAATGACAGAATTATTGAATATGGTGCTGTAAAGGTAAAAAACCTTGAGGTTGTAGACAGACTCAATTTCTTTGTAAACCCTGAGCGCGAGATTTCTCAGCGAATAACAGAGCTTACTGGCATTGATAATTCTATGGTAGCTGATGCTATCAGCGAAAAGGAAGCGCTTGAGAGGTTTATTGAATTCTGTGGCGATAATTCAGTACTTGTTGCTCACAACGCTTCATTTGATACATCGTTTGTACTTGCAAGTGCTCAGAGACTTGGTATCAATTTTAATTTTTCATACATAGATACCGTTGAGCTTTCAAGAAGTATGCTTCCTGAGCTCAGCAAGTTTAAGCTTGATATTGTTGCAAAACACTTGAATGTAGGCGATTTCAATCATCATAGAGCAGTTGATGATGCTGAAATTTTAAGCCGTATATTTGTAGTACTTTGTAAGCGCCTGATCGAAAGTGAAAAAGAAGAAGTAAACTGTTCAAACTTAAATGAAAAGCTTGGTACTAAAGATTTAAATACTCTGCCATCTTACCATCAGATTATTCTTGTCAGAAACAACGTTGGTTTAAAAAATCTTTATCGACTTGTTTCAATGTCTAATATTGATTATTTCCATAGAACCCCTCGTATTCCGAAATCAATGCTTTCAAAATACAGGGAAGGTCTTATTGTTGGTTCTGCTTGTGAAGCGGGTGAGCTTTACAGAGCGGTATTTCAGGGTAAGCCGTGGAATGAGCTTGTTTCAATCGCCAGCTACTATGATTATCTTGAAATTCAGCCTGACGGAAACAATGCTTTTATGATAAGAGAAGGTCAGCTTTCAACAGTTGAACAGCTTCACGAAATAAACGAAACTATTATTAAGCTTGGTGATGAGCTTAAAATTCCTGTTGTTGCAACAGGTGATGTTCACTTCCTTGATAAGAGTGACGCTATTTTCAGATCAATTCTTACATCCTTGAAATTCAAGGATTGTGATAATCAGGCACCGCTGTATCTTAAAACTACTGACGAAATGCTTGAAGACTTTGCATATCTTGGCAGTGAAAAGGCGTTTGAGGTAGTTGTTACAAACTCAAATAAGGTGGCTGACTGGATTGATAAGGATATTCAGCCGTTTCCTAATGGTACATATACTCCGTATATCGAAGGAGCAGAGCAGGAGCTTCAGGATATCTGTTGGAACAGAGCTAAGGAGATATATGGTGATCCTGTTCCTGAAATAGTATTCAATCGTCTTGACAGAGAACTGAAATCTATCATAAAGCATGGTTTTGCTGTTTTGTATATGATTTCTCAGAAGCTTGTTGCTTACTCTGTTGAGCATGGTTATAAGGTGGGTTCAAGAGGCTCTGTAGGTTCTTCTTTCGTAGCCTCAATGTCAGGTATTTCCGAGGTTAATCCTCTTATGCCTCATTATGTCTGCCCTAACTGTAAAAACAGTGAATTTATAACTGACGGTTCTATCGGTTCTGGTTTTGACCTTCCACCTAAGAATTGTCCTAAGTGTAATACGCCGTATAATCGTGACGGCCACGATATCCCGTTTGAGACCTTCCTTGGCTTTGATGGCGATAAAGCGCCTGATATTGACCTTAACTTCTCAGGTGACTATCAGTCTTATGTACATAAATATACCGAAGAGCTTTTCGGTGCAGATCACGTTTTCAAAGCTGGTACTATTGCGTCCGTCGCTGATAAAACAGCATTTGGTTACGTTAAGAAGTATCTCGAAGAGAGAGGCAGAATCTGTAATAATGCCGAAATCTCCCGTCTTGTTGAAGGCTGTACCGGTATCAAGCGTACAACAGGTCAGCATCCTGGCGGTATGGTTGTTATCCCGAGTGATTACGAGGTTTATGACTTTACTGCTGTTCAGCATCCTGCTGAAAAGGTTGACTCTGATATCGTTACTACTCACTTCGATTTCAGATCCTTGCATGATACAATCTTAAAACTTGACGAACTCGGCCATGATGTGCCGACACTTTATAAATACCTTGAGGATATGACAGGTATTGACGTCAATACTGTAGATACCTCTGACAAAGGCATCTATTCTTTATTTACATCTCCTGAAGCATTAGGTGTTACAGTTGAACAGATTGATTCAGAAACAGGTACTCTTGGTATCCCTGAAATGGGTACTCCGTTTGTACGTCAGATGCTTATGGATGCAAAACCTCAGACCTTCAGCGACCTTCTGCAGATTTCAGGTCTTTCTCACGGTACTGACGTTTGGCTTGGCAATGCTCAGGAACTTATCAAGGATGGCGTATGCACAATTTCTGACGTTATCGGTACTCGTGACAGTATTATGGTTTATCTTATCTATCACGGTGTTGACCCTAAGCTCTCGTTCAAGATTATGGAGATTACCAGAAAGGGTAAAGCGCCTAAGCTTCTGACAGATGAGATGAAGCAGGATATGCTTGATCATAATGTTCCTCAGTGGTATATCGATTCTTGTCTGAAAATCAAATATATGTTCCCTAAAGCTCACGCTGCGGCTTACGTTATTGCAGGTATCAGACTTGCGTGGTTCAAGCTATATAAGCCTCTTGAATTTTATGCTACAATGTTTACTGTGCGTGGTGAAGATTTTGACGCTGAAACCGCTGTCAAGGATATGGACGCTATGCGTGAAAAGCTTGACGAATTCAAGGCTAAGGGTAACGACAGAACAACCAAGGAAGACAGCGTTTATGAAACCCTGATGCTTATAAATGAAATGAAGTGCAGAGGCTATGATTTTCTCCCTGTTGATATCAGAAAATCTCATGCTACTATCTATCAGATTGAAGATGGAAAACTCCGTCTGCCGTTTGTTTCACTGAAGGGCGTAGGTGAAAGTGCTGCGCGTTCTTTATACGAAACTGCTCAGAAGGGTGACTTCATTTCAATCGAAGAATTCCAGAATCAGAGCGGAGCATCCAAAACAGCTATCGATTTGTTGCGTGAAATTGGTGCTTTTGGAGATTTACCTGATACATGTCAGCTAACCTTCTTCTAGGGGTTGACAAATAAAATTTAATATGATATTATGTTATCGTGATAACACTTTACTACAGTAAATTAAAGATAACATAATTTTGAAAGGTATATAGTTATGAAAAGATATGAACTTATAACTCCTGAAGGTACAAAAGACCTTATATATGAAGAATGCTTGGCACGTCGTGCCGTTGAAGGTAAGCTCAGATCAATTTTCTCAGGTCTTGGCTACAGCGAGGTTATTACCCCTGGTATTGAGTTTTTCGATGTGTTCAGCCGTGATATGCGTATGATCCCTCAGGAAAATCTCTACAAACTGACAGACGTTAAGGGCAGACTTATTACAATGCGCCCTGATTCAACTATCCCTATTGCAAGAGTAGTTGCAACAAGGCTTAAGGATGAAAGCTTGCCTATAAGACTTTTTTACATTCAGAATATCTTTTTGAATAATCCTTTGCTTGCGGGTCAGAGTGATGAAATCTATCAGGCTGGTATTGAGCTTATCGGTTCTGCATCAAAGAGAGCCGATTTAGAGGTTATTTCAACTGCTATTTCAGTATTATCGTCTTATGGTGATGATTTTTCATTTGAAATCGGTGACAGCGGATTTTTCAATGAGCTTGTTGCAAAGCTTGGTGTTGATGAGCTTGTAAGCGAAGAAATAAGAAGACTCATTGAAGTCAAGAATTATCCTGCGCTCAACGATTTGCTTGATGGTATTGGCAATAATGATGCTACAAAGGCTCTCAAAAAACTGCCAAGACTCTTCGGTAAAGATGAAGTTTTTGATAAAGCGCTCAAGCTTTTCCCTGAAAGCACAACTCTTGGCTATCTCAAGGAGCTTTATACTAAGCTTTGCGAGCTTGGTTTTGAAGGTAAGATTACTTGTGACCTTGGTATCGTAAACAGAAACGATTATTATACAGGTATCGTATTCAGAGGCTATATTCAGGGTATCGGAGAGGCTGTTTTGTCAGGCGGCAGATATGATAAGCTTATCAAGGAATTCGGCAGAGATGTTCCTGCTACAGGCTTTGCTATCAACTGTGACGCAGTCGCAAAGCTTCTGAGAAAGAAAGAGCTTTGTCCTGCGCTCAAAACTGCTGATTGTATCGTATTCGGCGATGATGGCTATGAGATAAAGGCGCTTAAGTATTCAAATTCTGTTGTAAATGATGGTATGGTGGTTGAAACATCTCCGTTTGATACTTTAGAACAGACTATTGAATATGCAAAGAGTAAGGGCATTAAGAAGGTTGTCCATATTACCGATGAGGTAAAGGGTTACAACGTTTAAAGGAGATATATCAGATGAATAAACCATTGCGTATTGCTCTTACAAAGGGCAGACTTGAAAAGGATACAATAGCGCTTTTTGAAAAGCTCGGATATGACTGTACAGCAGTAAGAGAAAAGGGCAGAAAGCTTATTTTACCTATTGCCGATGCAAACATCGAGGTAGTTTTGGCAAAGGCTGCTGACGTTATTACATACGTTGAGCATGGCGTTTGCGATATGGGTGTTGTTGGTAAAGATACAATAATGGAAATGAACGGCAAGTTCTTTGAGCTTGTTGACTTGGGCTTTGGCAGATGTAAGTTTGCTCTGGCTACTAAGAAAGGCCATAACTTCTATGGAGGTTATGATGTAAAAACTATTGCAACAAAGTATCCTAATGTTTCAAGAGCATATTTTGAAAGCAAGGGTATGGATGTTGAGATCGTAAAAATCGAAGGCTCTGTTGAGCTTGCACCGCTTTTGGAATTATCAGATGGTATTGTAGATATCGTTGAAACAGGTACTACTCTTAAAGAAAACGGTCTTGAGGTTATCGAAGATGTTGCGCCGATTTCTGCAAGACTTATCGTTAATATGGTTAGTATGAAGTTAAGACAGCAGGAAATTGAAAAGCTGTTATCTCAGATAGAGAATAATCTGTAAGAAAGGATTGATTAAAATGGCACTTGTAAAAAAGATTTTTGCAAATGGCGTTGATGAAGTTGAGTTTTTCAAAGAGCTTGACCGCAGAAACGGCGAAACAGATAAAAAGGTAACTGCCGTTGTAGGCGAAATTATTGAAGAGGTAAGACTTAATGGTGATGGCGCAGTAATGCGTTATACAGAAAAGTTTGATGGTAAGCTTCCTAAGTATTATGAAGTACCAAGAGATGTAATAAATGACGCTCTTACAAACGCTGATGAGGCTTTTGTAAATGCACTTTTGAATGCTATGGAGAACATCACAGATTTCCACCAGCGTCAGAAGGAGCAGGGCTTTATCAATCCTCTTGCAAATGGCTGTATCTTAGGTCAGAAGGTAAGAGGCTTAAAAAGAGTTGGTCTTTATGTTCCGGGCGGTACTGCGGCATACCCATCATCAGTTTTGATGAATGCTGTTCCTGCTAAGATTGCAGGCGTTGAAGAAATTATTATGGTAACTCCACCTCTCAAGGATGGTACACCAAATAAGGATATTTTAGTAGCTGCCGCTATCTGCGGTGTTGACAGAGTATTCTTGTCAGGTGGCGCTCAGGCTGTAGCGGCTCTGGCTTACGGTACTGAAACTATTCCTAAGGTTGATAAGATTGTAGGTCCTGGTAATATCTATGTTGCAACTGCAAAGAAGCTTCTTTACG
>CALBJC010000140.1 GCA_937892655.1 uncultured Clostridia bacterium
CCTACCTCATCACTTGGGTAGCTTACCATAAGAACAACCTTCTTAGCGCCCATTGCAATACCTTTTAAGCAGATTGCAAAACGGTTACGGGAAAGGATAGGGAAGATAACACCGATGGTTTCGCCGCCCAGCTTCGCGCAGACGTCCTCGGCAATATCGTCAACGCTTGCGTAGTTACCCTGAGCTCTTGCAACAACAGCTTCTGTCATAGCAACGATATCTCTGTCTCTTACTGCAAAGCCATCATCAGCAGAAGCCTCTAAAACTGTATCAGTAACGATTTTAACAATATCGTCACCCTGTCTGATAATTGGCGCTCTTAAGCCTCTTGATACTGTACCGACCATACGGCCCATATTTCAACACTCCTTAGCAATGATAAACATTGTTTTTAAAATCACAAAGTAATTTTATCACAATTTGTGCGTCATTTCAATAGAATTATGTCGTTTGAGCATACCGATTTATTATTCAAGGTATAAGTAATATTTATGGCTCGACACCGAACACCTTTTGACCATCTGAGTAGATAACAATATGGCTTGGGTCTACAGAAGAATAGTCATTTGCAGCATTTAGGCTTGACCAGTCAGTTTTGCAGATTCTTCCCTGAATGCGCCATACATCGCCATTCTGGATACTCTGCTTATCGGTTGTTGTAATGATACATACCGTATCGCAGTCTTCGCCTGTTGCCGACTCAAACTTTGCAGAAACACCATTCAATGTAGCATAGTTTGTAGCTGTCTGAGCGGCACTATGGTCGCAGAAAAACTGAAAATCTGCGGATGTATCCTTTGTAAGATAGTATCTTACCTCAAGCTTTGATAGATCGATGGTATTATCTGAAATGTTTGTTATCTCGATACCTATATTGATATTTGATGAGTTTGACGCATTTGTTGATGTAATAGCAACCTTCAAGTCACCTTCTTCAGCAGGAGCTCCAGGGGTAACTGTCTGCTGTGGTGTCTGATTATTGTTATTATTGTTGTTATTCTGATTATTATTCTGGTTGTTATTATTGTTCTGTGGGCGGTCTGGCATCAAAACGGGTTCACCGTCAGGCTCTGAGCCGTAAACCAAAACACCGTCATCATAGAGGGCGAGCGATGTACAGAGCTTTATCTGACCTGGTGACTGAGCTACATCTGTGAATGAGAAATCGTTGTATGGATCCCATACTGAAGAAGAAGTAATTCTGAATTGTACTTCTCTTCTGAACTTATCCTGGCTTGCAGGGCTTATTGTATCGCCCGTAAAGTCAATATCAAGGTAGTAGATGTTGTTTTCTTCATCCCAAGGCAGAACTGTTCCGAGTGAACCTCCCTGCATATAGTTGCCGTTTACTGATAAGTTTGCAGCAGAACCGCCATTTTCGATGATTTCAGTTATATCAAAGA
Organism: uncultured Clostridia bacterium; assembly: GCA_937892655.1. Taxonomy (GTDB): domain Bacteria; phylum Bacillota; class Clostridia; order Oscillospirales; family Ruminococcaceae; genus CALBJC01. Next base: position 1,404 of record CALBJC010000140.1, read on the forward strand.
AATATCTTAAAACGAGCTTATCTGTTACTCTTGCAGGCCAAGCAGTTTTGTTGTAAACTATGGCCTTTATTTCTGTAAATGTGTTGCCGTCAGCATTGATACCTGCGTGAACTGTAAGCTCTTCATTTTCAGGGATATATTCTACAGCACCAAAGTTTACAAGAGTCTGACCGCCATAGCGGTTATACATCTTTGCAAGAAGACCGGTAAAGCCTGCGTTATAATCGCAAGCAACCTCGTTTGCTGTATAGTCAGAAACTGAGTCATTATAGCCGTCATTAGCGTTAGGGCCACCGACCAAAGCGCCAAAGAGCGTATGTCTGGCAACAGAAGGTTCATTCATATTATTGCAGTATGAGCCCTGCGCTGTACGGTGGTGAGGATTTACAGGATAGTTTTCACCAAAGCCGCATACAAAGCTTCTGCCGCTGCTGCCAAGAGCATAGTTTATCTGACTTTTTGCAAATTCCCAGTACTTTTCTCTGTCGCTTTCAGGGCAGATATCGCTCTCGCTGTAAACTGCAAACAAGAAGGCTTCAGTAGTTGCGTATCTTAAACTTCCCCAGCTATCAAGCCATGCAAGCCCCTTTGGAGTATATGTAATATCGTTGAGCCAGAAATCAAAGTTTGCAAGGAGCTTATCGATATACAGATCATCCTCTGTAATCATACCAAGACGAAGTGCGGCACCTGACCATACATCATCCCAGCACATTGTCCACTTAGGGTCACATCCGCAGAGCTTGAAATACTCTTCACCCTTTTCAAGCCACTTATCATCTTCAGTTGCGGTATAAAGCCAGCTTGACGCCCATGCAAGCTCATCATTCCAGCCGCTCCAGCTGTTGTAAAAGCCGTTAGCGGCTGTATAGCCTGCGTCTGACTTTGTCTCTTCTGCAAATTCAAAAAGCTCTGTAGCGTGAGTTAAGCAAAGCTGTGAATATTCAGCGTCGATATCTTCAAAAACTACAGCACAAGCCGCAAGTGAAGCGGCCGCTTCTGCAACTACTGCAGAGCCTGGGCTTTCAAGAGTTACCTTGTATGAAGGTCTGTCCATAGGGAGCGCTTCTGCAGGGCCCCACCAGGCGTGGTCAGCATTGCCGTCACCTACCTGATAGTAATAAACATACTTTTCAGGGTGGCACTTGATAAGATAATCATTTATCCATTTGATTGTATCAAGAGCATATGTAAGCTGACCGCTCTTTTCATATGCCTCATAATCCTCATAAACGCTCCACGCAAGCATAGCTGATGTATATGCCATAGGGAGATTGAATTTAACGTTATCGCCAGCGTCATACAAACCGCCTGTAAGGTCGATACCGTTATCGGCACCATCAGACATAGCCGAATCCCCTCTCCAGTTTGTACGGCTGTTTTCAGGCAGGTCACCCGAACGCTGAAGCTCATAGAAAATAAGAGATTTCTGCAAAGCCTCACCATAGTTGAAGTCACCTGTACCTACCTCGCCTTCATACTCGGTAGTATATGCAGATAAGCCGTCGATATAGCCTGAGCCATTTGCATTGCCACCGCTGAAGCCGCCGTCAGTTGACGGGGTCTGAGGGTCAGAAGGGTTCTGAGGAGTATCAGGAGTATCAGGAGTATCAGGAGTATCAGGGGTAATTACATTACCGCTTGAATCAGTAACGGTTGAGTTTTGAGTTGTAGCATCTGATGAAGTATCCTTAACTGATGATGAATCATTGCCACAGCTACACAAAGTTACTGCAAGAACAAGGCATAAAGCCTTTTTGAGATTGTCAAAGCATTTCATATTCATATATCCCTTTCACATAGTAATCAAACTAATTGAGTAAATTATATCACAATATGAATAATTTGGCAACTTGTTTGTTGCGGTGTTGACATTTTCAGGCGTTTGTGGTACACTGTTTTCAAAGTTGGAATGTGGCGAGCCAAAGCGACCGCTGTTATCAGCGGTCTGTGAGAGCAACGACGCCTGTCTGACTTTTTTGTTTTTAAAACTGTTATGTGTTGACTTTTGAAGGTGTTTGTGATAGACTGTTTTCAAAGCAGATTTGTCCACTGTATCTACGCTTAATTGCGGTGCAGTCATTGAAGGCGAATCTGCTTTTTATTGTCGATTTATTCAAATCAAATTTCCATTGTGATGTTGACAGATAATGCATTTTTTAGTATAACTGATATATAGAGACTATCATTTTTCTCTGAGGACTTCGTATGTGCTCGAAATATCTTCAGAGATAATGGTGGTCTCTTTTTCTGCGCTATAAAGCCATTTTTCAACTACATCACGCAAATTAGTTTGACAGAATTATTCTAAGAGAGTATAATTTTAAATAAGGAAGTGACCATTATGTATTTTGATGATATTAAAATCGGTATGAAAAGAGAGCTTGAAAAAACTGCTATTGATAAGCTCCCTATGATAGAATTTGCTAAGAAGTATGATAACATTCCTTTGCATACCGATGAGGAGTATGCAAAGAATACGCCTTTTAAAAAGCTTATTGCACCCGGTATGTACTCATTTTTGGAGATATGGGTAAAATATCTTGAGGTCGACTTTTTTGGCGATGAGCTTTTAGCGGGTAAATCTACTAAAATTGAATGGCACAAGCCCGTTTTTGCAGATGATGTATTAAGCGGGATTGCAACTGTAACAAACACTATAAGGCGAAATGAGAAAAACGGCATAGTAGAGATTTCAATGGAAATCTTCAATCAGGAAAATGTTCTTGTAATGACAAGCGTTACTGAGGCTGTTGTTAAATGTAAAAGAGTATAATAAAAAGCCGTCCTTTTTTAAGGACGGTTTTTTTATTACTTATTATTCTTTTTATATTCAAGATAATCCTCATAGGTACCGATTCTGTCGATAACGCCGTTTGGAGTAATCTCGATAATTCTGTTTGCTACTGTCTGCATAATTTCGTGGTCATGAGTTGTGAAGATTACAACGCCCTTGAAATCTGCAAGACCGTTATTTACAGCAGTAATTGATTCAAGGTCAAGATGGTTTGTAGGGCTGTCAAGCAAGAGTACATTTGAGCCGAAAAGCATCATTCTTGAGAACATACATCTCACCTTTTCGCCACCTGACAATACCTTTACAGGCTTATAGATATCGTCGCCTGTGAAAAGCATTTTGCCTAAGAAGCCACGCAGATAGGTTTCTGTAATGTCATTTTCTGAATACTGTCTTATCCAGTCAATGATACTGAGGTCACAATCATTGAAAAATTCTGAGTTATCCTTAGGGAAATATGAACGTGAGGTTGAAATACCCCATTTGAATGAACCGTTGTCAGGCTCACATTCTTCCATAAGAATTTTAAAGAGCATTGTAATAGCCTGCTCAGATTCACCGACGATTGCTACCTTATCAGTTCTGCCAAGGGTAAAGGATACATTTTCAAACAGCTTTTCACCGTCTAAAGATGCGCTGAGGCTGTCAGCTCTTAAGACCTCTTTACCAAGCTCTCTATCCTGATTAAAGCCGATATACGGATACTTTCTTGATGAAGCAGGCATTTCTTTTTATACGGTGGACTGCGTATTGCAGCTGCCAAA
>CALBJC010000141.1 GCA_937892655.1 uncultured Clostridia bacterium
CAATCCAGATCGATATGCTCCTTGCAGAACGTTTTGGTATGTACTATATCGACAAGGACGGTCAGAAGAAGCTCCCATACATCATCCACAGAACATCACTCGGCTGTTACGAAAGAACTCTTGCATATATGCTCGAAAAGTTTGCAGGCGTATTGCCATTATGGCTCGCACCTGAGCAGGCAAGAATCCTCCCTATCGGAGAGGCTCACGTTGAATACGCTCAGAAGCTTGCAGACCGCCTGACAGCATACGGTATGAGAGTAACAGTTGACAAGCGTGACGAAAACATCGGTACAAAGATCAAGGCATCACGTCTTGAAAAGATTCCATATATGCTCATCATCGGCGACAAGGAAGTAGCTGAAAACGCAGTTTCAATGCGTTCAAGAAAAGAAGGCGAAATCGGTCAGGTATCCCTCGATGAAGCTGTAAACAAGCTCGTTGAAGAAGTAGTTTCAAAAGCAAAGTAAAATCAGAAAGAATAAATAAAACAGCCGAAGGCTTATTGCGGTCAGTCATATAGAAGTATTACAAAGCCACTTTTGATATTTATGTCAAAAGTGGCTTTGCGTTGCTTATGTCATTGACTTTTTATGGTACGTTTGATATAATTAACTTAACAAAAGAATAATAATTTGAGAGAGGTTATTTTATGGAAAGACAGTATACCAACCTTGATAATGCCAGAAAGCTTATTGATGATATTATTAAAAGTATTGAGAATGAAGAAGATAAAAGAGGGGCTTATGTTCATCTTTATGGTGTGGGACTCATGGCATCTCTTCTTGCTTTGAAAAGAGGATATAGCCGAGAAATTGCTGAGATGGCAGAAATTGCAGGTATGCTTCACGATTTACTTACATATGTTGACCGTGCAGAAGATACAGATGACCACGCCCACAAGTGCGCAGATTATGCGAAAAGAATGGTGCTTGATAAATTGGAATGTTTTTCAGAAGAAGAAAAGATCAAGATATATAATGGAATTTACAATCACAGTGATAAACACGAAAAAAAGTTTTGGTTTGATGAAATTATCAAGGATGCGGACGCGGTACAGCATTCACTGAGAAATCCTATGGAAGATTTTTTCTATTCAAACGAAAGAATACAACAGGTAATTCGAGAACTGACAAAAGAATAAAGAAGCATAGATAAATTTCAATTTAATGATGAGATAATAAACAAAATCCAGAGAAGGAAATTAAATCTTCTCTGGATTTACTTATTTATGACTACCCGCCTTATGCCTTCGGCTGTTTTATTTATATTCTCTGCAAGCGGTCAGTTTGTGAAGGCTTACAAACGCCTATACCTCTGCCAGAGCAAAAAAAGAAAGCGAAAAAACATTTTCCGCTTTCTTTTATTTTTATTATTTTAATGTAACGTCCCAGTCAGAAATAAACTGGTATAGTAAAACTACATCTCTTACTGATATTTCTGAGTCAGCGTTAACGTCTGATACTGTTTTGTTGATAATAACGCTCTTACGGCTCGCCTTCTGATAGAGCGCAACCACATCACGGATATTTACCTTTCCGTTGCAATCCACATCGCCGTTTATATATGTATGGTCGCCAAGAGAGGTGAATGTAACGCTTGACGGTTCTTTTGAATCGGTGTGAACAACAGAGCCCGCATAGCCGATTATTGTGAGCTTTTTGCGATAGTCAGAAGGACCTGTAATACCCCATGTTCCGATTTCTATTACTGTAGGCGCAACTGTCAGCTGTTCAAGCTGTGTTCTGTTTATAGCGCCGCCCTCGATCCTTGCTACAAAGTCTGCAACTGTATAGCTTGTCCCCGGTCGGGCGCATGGGTAGTAGACAAGTGTTTTCTTATCCTTGGAGAACAATACGTTATCAATAGCGCAGAAGCTGTTGCTTTCTGCCGCCACTGTTACGCTGCTAAGGCTCTGACAGTTATAAAAGGCTCTGTAGCCTATCTTCTGTATGGAGCCGGTCAGGTTGAGGCTTGTCAGACCGCTTGATATAAACGCACTTTCTTCTATAGCGGTAAGTCCGTCGCTGAAGACAACATCTTTAAGAAGAGTACAGCCTTCAAAAGCGTATGGTTTGATAGTGGTTACAGTTTCGGGGACAGTATACGAAACGGCTGTAATACCCGCAGGATATCTTACAATAGCCGTGAGATCAGCAGTAAACAAAATGCCGTTTTTAGCGGTAAAATAATTGCCGCCTGCAACTGTTATTGTTTCAAGACTTGGCATTGAATCAAACGCATTCTTGCCGATAGAGCTCAGAGTTGAAGGGATATTGAGCTTTTTGAGCGAGTCAAAGTCTGAAAAAGCTTCGTTGTCCACTCTTTCAAGCCCTTCGGGAAGAGTAAGCTCAGTTAAAGATTCAATGTGACTGAATGCGTATGACGAAACAGACTGCAGACTCGACGGCAGAGAAAGCTGAGAAAGCTTTGGCATATTGTTAAATGCGTTGACGGCGATAGATGTTATTCCCTCCTGCACCGTAACGCTGACAGCATCTGAAGGAATGATATCAGACTCAAGCGTTCCGCTGCCCGAAACTACATATACGCCCTCAGAAGTCTTGGTACATACAACATCAGCCGAGCTTGCAAAAGCGGGCAAGCACATACTAAACGCAACAGCGACCGCCGCAACAAACCCTGCGACTCTTTTAAAGACCTTAAGCTTAGTCATAAAGCATCTACTCCTTATATCATATTTAATTGAAAAGTAAAAAAGGAGCACCGCAGATAAATGCGATGCTCAAAGCCTTTATTCAACCGACAAGATATAGTAGTATACCGGCTGACCGCCCTTCAAGAGCGCAACCTCTAAATCTGAGAACTTGTTCTGGATCATTTCCTGAAGCTCTGCTGCCTTTTCGTCGGTAACATCAGCGCCGTAAATTACTGTTACAAACTCGCTCTGTGATGAAACGAGCTTCTTTGTAAGCTTGTATGCCGCCTTGTTTATATCCTTTTCTGTGAATGAGAGCTTGCCGTTATCAAGAGCTAAAATTTCGCCTGCCTTGATTGAGTGACCCTCATAGTCTGAATCACGGGCTGCAAAGGTAATCTGACCTGTTGAAACCTTTTCAAGAGCCTTTGTCATAGCGATTCTGTTTGTATTGAAATCAGCGTCAGGGTCAAATGCAAGCATAGCTGACATACCCTGAGGGATAGTTCTTGTCTGCAATACGCAAACCTTTCTGTCAGCGAGCTTTACAGCCTGCTCTGCCGCCATAATGATATTCTTGTTGTTAGGTAAAACGAATACTATCTCTGCAGGACAAGCGCTGATAGCCGCTAAAATATCCTGAGTTGAAGGGTTCATTGTCTGACCGCCCTTGACGATACAGTCAACGCCGATATCCTTGAACATTTCTTCAATGCCGTCACCTGCGGCAACTGCCACAAAGCCGAAAAGCTTTTCAGGCTTTGCAGGAACAAAGTTGTTCTTTTCAACAACCTTTGCTTCCTTCTGCTTACCTGCGTGCTGTTCACGCATATTTTCAACCTTCATATTGATGAGACTGCCGAATGTAAGACCCTCTTCAAAAGCCTTACCAGGATGGTCAGTATGAACGTGAACCTTGATGATCTCATCATCCTCAACTACTACAACGCAGTCACCGATTGTTTCAAGGTATGCTCTGAGTTTTAATGCATCGTTGCAGTCAGGATTTTTCTTTACGATAAATTCAGTACAGTAGGTAAATGTAATCTCTTCGTCAAACTCGCCTACTACTGATGAGAAGTTTTCAACTGTAACGTTATTAACGCCGCCTGCCTCGCTCTTTGCAATCTCGCCGCCCTTGAATACATCAAGCATAGCTCTGAAGATTACTACAAGGCCCTTACCGCCTGCGTCAACAACGCCTGCCTTTTTAAGTACAGGTAACATTTCAGGCGTCTGCTCTAAGATGAGGTCTGCTTCCTGACAAACCTGCTCCCAGAAAATTACTACATCGTTTGTAGAACGGGCAATCTCTACAGCCTTTTCAGAAGCTACTCTTGCTACTGTTAAGATTGTACCCTCTGTTGGCTTCATAACTGCCTTGTAAGCGCCTTCAACGCCCTTCTGTAAAGCGAGCACCAAGCCTTCAACAGTTACCTCACGCTGACCTTCCAAGCCCTTTGCAAAGCCACGGAACAAAAGCGATGTAATAACGCCTGAGTTACCGCGCGCACCACGCAAAAGAGCGCTTGCGGCTGTTTTTGCAACAACGCCTGCTTCACAGCTATCGTCTAAAAGCTCAAGCTCCTTCTGGGCATTGAGCATAGTCATTGACATATTAGTACCTGTATCACCGTCAGGAACAGGATATACATTTAATTCGTCAACCGAGCGTTTACAGTTTGAAATAGTTATAGCGGCGCTTATCATCGCGTCACGCAAAACTTTTCCCTTCATATCAAAAATCCTCCTTTTACGCCTTCATACTGTCAACGTAAACGTTGATTTTGTAAACCTCAACACCAGTCTGCTCAACCGCAAAGGTAACCTTGTTGATAATGCTGTCAACAATAGCTGAGATGTTTACACCGTATGAAACCGCAATATGCAAATCAATAATGAGCTTTCCATTATGCTGTCTTATAATAATGCCCTGCTTTGAGGAGGAGTCATCTGAAAAAAGCTTTGTGATACCCTGCTTTGCGCCATAAGCTTCCATACCGGCAACGCCATAGCAATTTGAAACAGTATACCTGATAAGAGTAGTAAGATAGTTTTTGGAAATTTCAATTGTACCAAGATGGTTTTCAACTCTGATCATAGAACACACTCCTTAAATATGTTGATAGTATGCAAAATAAACTGAGGGCATACTTATACCTAATAATTATACACCAAAGTATAAACCATTGTCAATCATCAAATGTAAACAAAGCTGACGCAATAAATAAACAAAAAACGGAACTGTTTTACAACAATTCCGCTTTTTAATATGATTTGATTAGCCGACATTCCAGCCTGAGTAATACTGATAGAGCATAACTACATCTCGGATAGAAACTTCAGTATCGCCGTTTACGTCAGCGGCGTTTTCATCAATCTCAACATCCCAGTCTGAAACGTTCTGATACAGTAAAACAACGTCTCTGATGTCTGCCTTGCCTCCCGTTGAGTTTACGTCACCAAGGCGGTTTGAGATCACCTTACTGCATTCACATAATGCACCGCTTTCAAGCGTTGCAGGAGTTTTCACTGCGTGTGGTTCTTCGTTTGCTCCCATATAGCAATCATCGCAGTAATTCCAGTGGATTTCATTATTCCAGCCAAACTCAGTTTCGTTTATATGCTTATGATTATCAGAATCAGGGATGCCGTAGTCTGTATCACATACTGAGCAGTGTGCCTGATTTATGCAGTCAGCCTCACCGTCATGCGTACCTTCATCCTTGCGGGCATAGCAGAACTCACATTCTATCCAGTGAGAATCATTATTCCAGCTATATTCACTCTGCCATGTATGCTTATCACGATCAACCCCGCCGTAGTTGTTGTTACAGATTGAACAAAATGCAGCATGTGCGCAGTCAGCCTCACCGTTGTGCATACCTTCATCCTTGCGGGCATTACAGTAAATACATGGTATCCAATGAGTGTTATCATCAAAAGTATACTCGCTCTCCCATGTATGATTATCAGGGGCAACCTCGCCGTAGTCGCTGTTACATACCGAGCAGCATGCTACTGATGAACATGTAGCCTCACCGCCTGTATGCTCGCCTTCATCCTTGTGAGCGTGACAACGTAAACATTCTATCCAGTGAGAATCCTCATCAGAGCTGTAATCTGTATTCCAAATGTGCGCTTCAGTGTCAACCTCGCCATAATGATTATAGCATACTTCACATGCGGCTCTGTTCAGACAGTCAGCCTCGCCGCCTGTATGCTCGCCTTCATCCTTGTGAACGCCGCATTCTGTACATTCAATCCAGTGGGAGTTTTCATCAAAGCTGTATTCTGTATTCCATGTATGCTCGCTGATATTTAATTTTTCGTGACAATATGAACATTCATCCCAGTGATACTGCTCGTCTGTACCCTTTGTTTCTTCAAAGCGATCGTGAGGGCAGACATCTGTTGTAAGCACGAATTCCCTGGTTGAAGGGTTAAAGCCTTCTTCACCTGCGTATTCAAATATAACGGTGATTATCGTACCCGCCGGAGTTCCAAAAGGAACGAAGAACTGATTTCCTTCAACCAGTGTCTTCTCGCCGTCGTCAATCTTATAGTAAACCTTCCATTCCTGAGTAGGAACAGCGCTTGTGCCGCTGTTGTTTCGTATTTCCGGACTCCAAAAAATCTCAGCGGTTCCGACAAACGGCTCATCAAACCCAATATCAGCCCAGATTTTTGCATCAGCGTTCAAGACATTTACCTGAGCAGTTGTTAAAACGGCATTTCGTTGGCTGTCGTAGCCTGGGAGCTGTGAATAATCATAGTTTTCATCCAGGTTTGTGTATAAAACCTCGACTGTCTGAGTATTGACACCAATAATCTGAGTAGCATCCAAAAATTCAAAATGCTCATCAGGCTCAACTGTTGACAGAGCCGCACCGTTTACAATATCAATTACTCTGTGAGTAGGAATTACCCCCTGCGCTTTTATAATTTCAAACTCGCCAAGTGCCAGACCGTCTATCGCTTCAAAGCCTGCGCCCTCTGTAGTACATACAAAAATTGTGTAAACGCCGGCATTTGCAGGGCTTGTTTCATTGCCCTGAGCATCTTTGAAGGTTACTGTAATTTCGCCCATACCCAGAGCCTCAGCTGCCACTGAAACCTCAGGGGCAATAACCGCACCGTTGTAAACATAGCTTGCAGGCGGGGTTATAACAAAGTCAGAGACTGCAGGAGTTACAAGAGTAATTTCAAACTCCTCTGTATCTTCATTCCACTTGAGTAATCTTAATGTATCGCCAAAGGTAAATCTGTGGTCTTCCTTTGTAAGATAAGGATAAACTACCTTTTCATCAATATGCTTTACAGGATAACCGTTACCCTCGATTTTAATTTCAACCCCGTCAGGATTTGGGATAGTAGCCCCTGCAAGCTCCTCGTCTGAATCATTCAAAAACGCATCGTTTGTAAAGCCTGCGCCATCCTGAGCCTTTATCGAACCGCCTGTTACTGTAACCGTGGTGTTTGATTCGTCAACGCCGCTACCGATACCTGCGCCATTTGTGCCACCCTGAGCGGTAATCTCGCCACCCGTAATAGTAATATGTGTTTTATACGCATCATAACCGCTGCCGATACCTGCGCCATTTTCGCCACCCTGAGCGGTAATCTTGCCGCCCGTGATAGTAATATGCGTTTCATCCGCTCCATAACCGCTACCGATACCTGCGCTTTCATCGCCGCCCTGTGCCTCAATTATGCCACCGTTTATTGTGATATATGTGGAAGACTCAACATTACCGCTACCGATGCCTGCGTAACCAAGATCGCCCTTAGCATAAAGCTTACCTGTACCCAGAGCTTGGGCATTGATTGTAATATTTTTTGCCTTGATACCCGCTAAAAGTCTGTTTTCACTGCCGTCTGCAAGAGTTAAAGTGAGATTATTTTCTGCAAATAAAGCAAAACCATTTCCATCTAAAGCATCAATATTAACGCCCGCTAAAACCACATCTCCATTATCGGCTTCTACAAAAATACCAAAATCAGTAGCAGCAGCCGGGAGCACATTTTCGATAGTCATCTTTTTATCTGTGATTATATAGAGCATTTTATTCAGGCTGTTATATTCGTAATCAGTACCCTCTGCAATACCCTCACCAGTTACGATAAACGGATAACCTTCATATTCTTCATAAGAAAATACTTTGTTGTTCTCATCAAATGTAACGCTATAGATAATTTCGCCTATAGCCATTAAAGCATCTTCACCAGGAAGATATGCATATACCTCCTTTTCATTACCGTGTGCCGAAGGGTATTCCTTGTCGCCGATGATTACCTTTTCGCCCGAAAGATTATCAATTTCAAACAGATATACTGTATCGCCATTATCGTTTACAGGCAGTGTATTACCCTCGTAAGTACCGATAGCGTCAGCAAGTCCACTAGTCTCAGCCTTTACTGAACCGCCGTTTATTTTTACTGTTGTATTATTGCCCTCAAAACCGCTGCCGATACCTGCGCCATTTCCTGAACCGTTAGCTGTAACTACACCGCCATTGATTATAACGGTTGTATTATTGCCCTCAAAACCGCTGCCGATACCTGCGCCTTCTAAGCCGCCCTGAGCTTCGATAATGCCGCCATTGATTGTAACGGTTGTATCAGAACCATAATAGCCGCTGCCGATACCTGCGCTTTCTAAGCCGCCCTGAGCTTCGATAATGCCGCCATTGATTGTAACGGTTGTATTCGCACAATAAGCGCCGCTGCCGATACCTGCGTAGCCACCACCGCCAGTAGCTGTAACAGTACCGCCGTTGATTATAACGGTTGTATTATCGCCCTCAAACCCGCTGCCGATACCTGCGCCGCCATCACCGCCAGTAGCTGTAACAGTACCGCCGTTTATTTCTACTGTTGTATTAATGCCCTCAAAACCGCTGCCGATACCTGCGCCATTTTCGCCGCCCTGAGCTTCGATAATGCCGCCGTTGATTGTAATAGAAATGTCTGAGGTACTAATGTTGCCGATACCCGTGCCGCCTTCACTGCTGCTTTGCGCTATCAGCTTACCTGTACCCAGCGTCTGGGCATTGATTGTAAGCTCGCCAGACACTGAAACTGCCGGGCACTGACCGCCGCCTTTGATAGTATTTACGCTACCGTCTGCAAGAGTGATTGTGACGTTGTTATCATAAGTTGTAAGACCGAATGTACCTAAAATTGAGCCGTCAATATTTACGCCTGCAAGGGTTATGTTATCTGTATTACACACAACCTCGATTGAGCAATCTGTAGGGGTAGAAGGCATTAAATTTCTGATAGTCATTTTCTTATCAGTTAAAATTCTCAGACTACCGTATTGATATTCGTAATCAACGCCTTCTGTAAGGTTATCGCCCTCTACAATGAAATCTTTGCCCGTATGCTCTGTAAGCACAAAGTCACCGTCTGTGTATTCAATAAGATAAATTCTGCTGCCGATTGACATTATAGTTTCTTCAGCAGGGAGATATGCATATATCTTCTTTTCATCAAAATGCGATGATGGATATTCCTTATCGCCTATGATAATCTTTTCACCCGATGGGTTATCAATTTCAAGCGGATATAATGTATCACCATTATCATTTACAGGCAATGTATTGCTGTACATATCACCGATATCAATAGCACCTGATCCGCCCTGAGCCTTTACTGAGCCACCGTTTATTGTAACGGTTGTATCAGAACCATAACGGCCGATACCGATACCTGCGCCATAATCGCCACCCTGAGCTTCAATCTCGCCGCCGTTTATTGTAACGGTTGTATCATAACCATTATCGCCGCTACCGATACCTGCACCATACGCGCCACCTTCTGCGATGATCTTACCACCGTTTATTGTAACGATTATATCAGAAATATATTCGCCGCCACCGATGCCTGCGCCATGTTCGCCGCCCCGAACATCTATTATACCGCCATTGATTGTAATATCAGCCCAGCTGTTATAGCTACCGATGCCCGCACGACCGCTGCCACTGCTCACCTCAAGCTGACCGTCGCCACGCACGCCACCATTTATTACAAGATTACAGTAATCTGTATAAAGACCAGCCCTTTCACCTTCACCGACAAGGCGGTTTACAGTACCGTCTGCAAGGGTAATTGTAACAGTTTGGCTGCCATACCCTTCAAGCGATAACGCATCAGAAGAATCTGATGAAATATTGACGCCCGCTAAAACAATGTTTGCGCTATAACCTTGCACTGAGATTGTGCATGATGTTGCCTGAGTTGGTATCTTATTGGAAATTGTAATTTCCTTTTCTGTATCTATATAAAGGATAGAACTATCAAAACAGTAGTCGATAAATTCCTCAAGATTTATACCCTTTATAATAAAAGGATTATCTGAGTTGTTATCCTCAGTTTTAACAAAAGAGCCATCGTAGCTCAGCTTATATACATCACTGCCCTGCGCTAAATAATGCTCTGACATTGAAAGATAAACGTATACCTTCTTATCGCTTTCAGAGTGAACTGAAGGATATATCTTACCGTCGATAGCAATATCCTTTGAGTCAGGGTTGTCAATAGTATATGCTGTTACCTCTTCACCCAGTGCGTTTTTAGGTGTTGTGTTACCATCAGAAGAGCCGATACCATCAGCATTTTCACCGCCCTGAGCTTTAATCGAGCCACCGTTTATTGTAACGGTTGTATCTTCACCAGCTCGTCCGCTGCCGATGCCTGCGCCATCTGAGCCGCCGTAAGCCACGATAACACCGCCATTTATTGTAACAGTTGTGTTGACGCCCCTGTCACCGCTGCCGATACCTGCGCCTTCTGAGCCGCCATAGGCAAAAATAGTACCGCCTGAAATCTCAACAGTTGTATATTCAGAGTCCATGCCGCTACCGATACCTGCGCCCCACTGACCACCAGTAGCCTCGATAACACCGCCATTTATCACAACAATATCGTGCCTACAATATGCACCGCTGCCGATGCCTGCGCTATCCGAGCCGCCCTGCGCCCAGATCTCGCCACCATTTATTGTAACGGTCGCATTAGTACTATAATGTCCG
>CALBJC010000142.1 GCA_937892655.1 uncultured Clostridia bacterium
AGACAGCTCCCATTGTTTTTTGTATTTCTCTACAATACTGATTCGTTCGTTAAAGCTTTCTGTACCTAACTTTTTTAAAAATCGTTCCGCTATAATATCAGTCAGCAATTTAAATCCACCTCTCTCCTGTTTGCCAAATTCTTATTTATCTTTGAGTTGATTATAACAAGATTTTCAAGTTAAGTCAATTCAAATCAAAAAGCCGCCTTTGACATAAATATCCAAAGCGGCTTTGTAATAGTTTTATATTGTTTTACAACTTAAAGCTTGCGGTTAATTTTTTAGTATTTTTCAATCAGAGTAAATCTGTCGGGCGGGTCAAGCCACATTTTTGCAGGTCTTACAAACATCTGATTGTCGCCATATAAAGCCTTGTATACAACCATTTCTTCCTCTGTTTCAGAGTGAATAGCTATATCAATAACCTCATATTCTCCACCCTTGAAGTGCTTGTATCTGCCGCAAGGGATTTTTTCTTTTGTTGTAAGCTCCTTTGGAATATCAACTGTGCCATCAGGTAAAACCTTGATAACCTCAGGTACTCTGTTGATATAGAAATCCTCAGGAATTGAGTTTGTATCAACTAATACCATTGAGCTGTGAGGCGGAATATCAACGTTGATATGACCGTCATTTCCTAATACCTTAGCTGAGCTGAGCAAATCTGTCATATCATTTGAGCCTGTGTTTACAGTAACGTTGAAAGGATTGTCCTCAAGGTTTAATAAAATAAATGCAACTGAGCCTTCGTCATAACGCTTATAAACAAGCTGCTGATTTCTGATAATGATATTTTCAAAGTTTGTTGAATGAAAAGCCTTGATAAACTTATGAATCTTACCAAGCTTTGAAATATGCTCTACAAGGTCATTGTTTCTGCCCTTAAGCTCTGACAGTTCAAGACAAGGTCTGAGCGGTGCGTCACTATTATTTGCTTTAACGCCCTGGGCGCCGAATTCACTGCCGTAGTAAACAGAAGGCGCACCTGGCATTGTGTAAACAACCGTGTAAACATTCTTTAAGTGTGCTTTGTTTGACAAAACGCTTGCAACTCTGTTTACATCGTGGTTATCAACAAAGTTGTAAGTAAAGATTGACTTGTAGATACCGCCGCTGCCAAATTGTCTGTTGAGAGAATGCGCAATTTCAAAGTAGTTCTTATCATTGTGTGATGAGTAGATACCCTTGTAGCATTCATAGTTTGTAACAGAATCAAGCATCGATTCGTTTGCCCAGCGGTTATAATCGCCGTGAATGATTTCAGCCATAAGCCAGAAATCGTTTCTTCTTGACTTTGTTTCGTTCTTCAGTCGTCTGAAAAAGTCAGGGTCGATACAGTCAGCCGCATCAAGTCTGATACCGTCAATGCCATATTCATCGATCCACTGATGAACTGCGCTCATAAGGTGATCGCATACCTCAGGATTTCTGAGATTGAGCTTTACAAGGTTATAATGCCCCTGCCAGCCCTCATACCAGAAAGGGTCACCCATAGGGGATGAACCGCCGAAATTGAGGTTTGCAAACCAGCTGCAGTAGCGTGAACCCTGGCCGTTCTGCAAAACATCCTTAAATGCCCAGAATCCACGGCCAACGTGATTGAAAACGCCATCCAAAACGACTTTAATGCCGTATTTGTGAAGCTGCTGACAAACAAACTTCAAATCTTCATTTGTACCAAGTCTTTTATCAACCTGCATATAATCAACTGTATCATAGCCATGCTCAACCGATTCAAATACAGGGCCTAAGTATACAGCGTTTATGTTCATATCTACAAGATGTTCAATCCAGTCAACGATTTTCAAAATACGATGCTGTGGCTCGCCGTCAATTTCAAACTGCTCGCAGCCGCAAAAACCAAGTGGATATATATGATAAAAGTTAGCACTATTTACCCAAGTTTTCAAAATAATTCCTCCAGTGTATAAGATTTGCCTAAATTGTGGCAACATTGATATTATACCACAAAATATAGTATTATTACTATTGACAAAGTAGTTAAAAAAGTTTAAACTATTATAGTGTATTCCACGAAATTTAGTAGGTGATATAAATGAATTATTTGATGCTGTTTTTAAAGGGCTGTGTTGTGGGTATAGCCAACATTATTCCGGGCGTTTCAGGTGGTACAATGGCTGTTATCCTAGGCATATATGACCAGCTTATCAACGCTATTGACCTCAATATCAAAAAGCTCAAGGAAAACTGGAGATTTATCCTTTTTATTGGTCTTGGTATGGGCGCAGGTATCTTAGTGTTTGCAAAGCTCTTGTCATTCTTGTTTGAAAACTTTAATGTTCCTACTCAGTTTTTCTTTATTGGTCTTATAGTAGGCAGCTTGCCTTTGGTTTATAAGTTTGCGACTGAGGATAAAAAGCTATCTTTGATTAACATTATCCCGTTTTTGCTTATGCTTGGTGTAATGGTAATAATGTTTTTGGTAAAGCCTGCTGACAATACTATTCAGACAGAGTTTTCAATGATGCTTGCTGTAAAGCTTGTAGGTGCGGGCTTTGTTGGCGCAATTGCCATGATCATCCCTGGTATAAGCGGCTCATTTATGATGAAGGCAATGGGGCAGTATGATACAGTAGCTACCGCTATTTCTGATCTCAACATTATCCTTCTTATCCCTGTTGCTGTCGGTGTAGGCTTAGGCTTGCTTATCGGTGCAAAGATTATCTCGATTCTTCTCAAAAAGTTCAAGCAGGGCATCTACTGTGGTATTTTGGGTCTTATTGTAGGCTCTGTACTCGTAATCTACCCTCAGGAATTTTCATTCAAGGAAGATATCCTCTTGTCAGCTATAGCACTTGTTGTAGGTCTTGTCCTGCCATTTGTTATCTCAAGAAAAGAAAAAGCTTAAATCTCGGCTACTGCATATTCTGCAGTAGCTTTTTTCTTTTAATAATATTAAAAATATAGATGTATTTTACCATTTACAAATCCTTTGAAATATGATATACTAAATTGAATATTTATGTAATTTTGTAAATTGGGTGGAAAGTTTAAATATGAATAACTTCAATCAGGAAAATATAAGAAATTTTTGTATCATAGCTCATATCGACCATGGTAAGTCAACCCTCGCTGACAGAATTTTAGAGCTTACATCAACTGTCGAGCTTCGTGAGATGGAAGATCAGCTGCTTGATAATATGGATATCGAGCGCGAAAGAGGTATTACTATCAAAGCCCGTGCTGTGAGGCTCAACTACAAGGCTGACGATGGTCAGGATTACGTTTTTAATCTTATCGATACCCCAGGTCACGTTGACTTTAACTATGAAGTTTCCCGTTCACTTGCAGCTTGTGAAGGTGCTGTACTTGTTGTCGATGCCTCTCAGGGTATTGAAGCACAGACACTTGCGAACACATATCTTGCAATCGAGCATGACCTTGAGGTCGTTCCTGTAGTAAACAAGATTGACCTTCCGTCTGCTGACCCTGAGCGTGCCTGCAATGAAATTGAAAACATTATTGGCATTCCCGCTATGGATGCGCCACTCATTTCTGCTAAAATGGGTACAAACATCAAGGCTGTTTTAGAAAAGGCTATTACTGATATCCCTGCTCCTAAGGGTGATACAAATGCTCCTTTGAAGGCGCTTATTTTTGACAGCTATTATGACCAGTACAAAGGCGTTATCATCTATGTAAGAGTAAAGGAAGGTACTTTAAAGGTAGGCGATACTATAAAGCTTATGGCAACAGGCGCTGAATTTCAGACTGTTGAAGTAGGCTATATGGGCGCTAAGGACCTTGTACCTGTCGGTGAATTAAAAGCAGGCGAGGTTGGCTATATTGCCGCTTCTATCAAGAATATCGGCGATACAAGAGTTGGTGATACAGTAACAAATTCTATAAATCCTTGTGCTGAATCCTTACCTGGTTATAAAAAAGTAAACTCAATGGTTTATTCAGGTATCTATCCTGCAGATGGTGCAAAATACGGTGATTTGCGTGATGCACTTGAAAAGCTCAAGTTAAATGACGCTTCATTGACCTTCGAGCCTGAAACCTCAATAGCTCTGGGCTTTGGCTTCAGATGCGGTTTTTTGGGTCTTTTGCATATGGAAATCATTCAGGAAAGACTTGAAAGAGAATATAATCTTGACCTTATTACAACAGCGCCATCAGTTATCTACAAGGTAAACCTTATGAGTGGCGAAACTGTAATGATTGATAACCCTACAAACTATCCTGACCCTGGCCTTATTGCAAGTGCTGAAGAGCCTATGGTAACAGCTCATATCTTAGCGCCGTCTGACTTTGTCGGCAATATTATGGAGCTTTGCCAGGAACGCAGAGGCGTTTTCAAGGATATGAAATATATCGACGAAACAAGAGTTGATATTCATTATGAACTGCCTCTCAACGAGATCGTATATGACTTCTTTGATGCATTAAAATCAAGAACAAGAGGTTATGCTTCATTTGACTATGAAATGCTCGGATATGCGCCAAGTAAGCTTGTTAAGCTTGATATTCTTTTGAATGGTGAGGTAGTCGATGCGCTGTCTTTCATTGTTCATACAGATAAGGCTTATTCAAGAGGAAGAAAGATTGCTGAAAAGCTTAAAGAGAATATTCCTCGTCAGCTGTTTGAAGTGCCTGTTCAGGCCGCAATCGGTGGTAAGGTAATCGCCCGAGAAACTATCAAGGCTATGCGTAAGGACGTTTTGGCTAAATGCTACGGCGGTGACGTTACAAGAAAGAAGAAGCTTTTGGAAAAGCAGAAGGAAGGTAAAAAGCGTATGCGTCAGCTGGGTACTGTTTCTGTACCTCAGGAGGCGTTTATGAGTGTACTCAAGCTTGATGAATAGGTGAGTTATGGCAGGTTTATATATTCATGTTGCGTTTTGTAAAAGAAAATGTCCATACTGTGATTTTTACTCAGTAAAGCTTACAGATGAGAGCAAAACGTCAGATTTTACAAAAGCGGTTATCAGAAATTTAAAACCCTTTAAGAATACTGAAATTGAAACTGTCTATTTTGGCGGTGGCACACCATCTCTTCTTAGAGGTGAAGATGTAAACGCTATCCTTGACAGTATCAGAGAAAATTTTATACTGTCCGCAGATGCTGAAATCACAATGGAGATAAACCCATCTTCAGCTTCAAAAGAAAACCTTTTGCAGTACAAGTCAGCAGGTGTAAACCGCTTGTCATTCGGTGTTCAGTCATCAGATGATAACGAGCTGAAAGCCTTAGGTCGTCTTCATAATTTTGAAGAGGCAAAAAATGCTGTAATGCTTGCAGCTGAATGTGGCTTTGATAATATCTCTTGTGATCTGATGATAGGTGTTGTCGGTCAGACTGAGGATAGCCTTAAAAAATCGATTGATGATTTAGCATCGTTGCCGATTAAGCATATTTCAGCTTATATGTTAAAAATTGAGGAGAATACTCCTTATAACTGCGATGAGATAATTTCACAGATTCCTGATGATGATAAGATGAGTGATTTATACCTCATAGCCTGTGAGCATCTTGAGCAAAAAGGCTTTATGCAGTATGAGGTTTCAAACTTTGCATATGAAGGCTTTGAAAGCAGGCACAATACAAAATATTGGGAGCTTGATGATTACATCGGTATAGGTCCGTCAGCTCATTCATTCTTTAAGAATGTGCGCTATTCATGCCCTGACAGTATTGATGAATTTGTATCAAAGCCATTTCAATCAAAGCTTATTACTGACGCAGAGCCTGATATGATTGAAGAATATATCATGCTCGGCCTTCGTTTAAAAAAGGGCATCAGCGTTGCCAAGCTCAATGAGCTTGGTGCAAACGGCAGTGCTGTTTTGAGAATGGCTCAGCTTTTGGAAAGTCACGGATATGTAAAAATCAATGATAATGTAATCAGTCTGACAAGAGAAGGTTATCTGGTTTCAAATGCCGTAATCAACGAGCTTTTGGAATACGCTATATAGGAGAGAGTGTATTATGAATCTTAAAAAAGTAATGGCTGTAGCAATGTGTGCTGTAACGGCAGCTTGTTTTACAGCGTGTGGCAAGGATGATGATGCAGATGTTATCCTGCCTATCTATGATGAGCAGGTACCAAACTATGCAACAACTGAAGCCTATATCGGCACAATAAGCGAATCGCTCAGAGTAAAGGGTAATTTTGATACTCCTTATTCTGTAAATGCTGCATTTACAGCGGTAAGCGGTAACCTTGATGAGATTTTAGTAAAGGCAGAAACAACGATCGAAAAGGGTGACCCTATCGCAGTTTTACGCGATGATAACCTCGAAGATAGGATTACTGAGCAGGCGCTCAAGTTAAATTCAGTTTTAAATACATATAATACACTTGTTGAAAATGATGGCGATGAATATGAGATTCAGTATGCGTATATTGATTACAGCGTTGAAAAGATAAAGTATGATTCTTTGGTTGAACAAAGAGATAACCTTACTTTATATGCGCCTATCAGCGGTAAGATTACATGGGTAGCTGATTATCAGACTGGCGATTACATCGATTCAGGCAGGTCGATCTGTACTATCAATGATACATCAAAGGTTTATGTCGTATGCTCATCTGAATATATCGGTGCTAAGGAATTCGGTACTCAGGTAAACATCAAGCAGGGCGTATATGTTGACTGTTACGGTACTGTTATTGATATGGTATCAAATCAGTGGAGAGGTGCTGACAGAATAGTTATCTCTGTTCCTGATGATGTAGAATTCCTTGATTTCGGTGACCTTGAATGTCATTTTACTGTAAGTAAGCATGATGATGTTGTAATTGTGCCTTCTGATGCTATTAAAACAATCAATGAAAGAAACTTTGTAAATGTTCTTATGAACGGTATGAAAGTTGAAATTGACGTTGAAGTAGGATTAAGCTCAGGCAACGAAACTGAGATTATAAGCGGTCTGTCAGGTGGCGAACAGATTATTCTCAACTAAATTTTGAGCTGATGAAATTCATCAGCTCTTTTTTGTTTGTAAAGCTGTTTTTCTTGACAATTAAAGCGCTTTACTATATAATTTATAATGTATAAAAATGCGCAAAGGTGGGATATTATGCCACATAAAGATGAAAAGCTTTTAGAGCTTGAGCGCTCTATTGAAAAAATGCAGCGCGAAACTGAGCTTACTTTTTCAGTAATGAAGGATAAAAAGAAAAATCAGAATTTATGGATGCTTTTTGCGGGCATTATCTTTTGTGCGATAAGTATGTGTTTTTTAAAGCAAGGGCTGGATTGTATTTTATACATTGTTTCGGCTGTTCTATCAATCAGCGGTGGAGTAATAGGCGGTGTCCTGAAAAGGTTCAGAATAGCTGATGCTTTTATGATAGCAGGTTATTTTTCAGTAATCGCATCAATGGCTTTATCGTTTGATCTGATTTTAAAAAACATTCTTTTATTTGTTATTTTTATGATAGTGTATGTATGGGGAACAATATT
>CALBJC010000143.1 GCA_937892655.1 uncultured Clostridia bacterium
GCCGGGCATCTTATCGTGAAGCGCCCATACTATACTGGTAACGCCCGGAATCTGCTTTATATCGCCAAGGGTGATATTATCGTTTCCTTCGCCATACAAGCGAAAGCCCATCTGCATTGGCATATATCCACTCTCCTTAAATCTTAAAATATGCAAACGCATTGTCGTGGCAGATATCCTTTACAATTCTGCCAAGCGCTGTAAAGTCTGCGGGATACTCACCGTTTTCAACCCACTGCCCCAGAAGGTCGCAGAGTATTCTGCGGAAGTATTCGTGTCTTGTATAGCTTAAAAAGCTTCTTGAGTCTGTAAGCATACCAACAAAGTTCCCGAGAAGGCTCATATTTGCAAGCGAAATGAGCTGTGAGCGCATACCGCTGAGGTTATCGTTAAACCACCAGGCACTTCCATGCTGAAGCTTGCCCGCAATTTCTGTACCCTGAAATGACCCGATAAGTGAGTCTATAAATGCATTGTCGCCAGCGTCAAGGCTGTAGATGATAGTTTTTGGCAAAGCCTTTTGCTCATACAGATCATTTAAAAGACCCGCAAGCTTTAAGCTGCCGTTGTCAGGGCCGATACAGTCAAAGCCGGTATCAGCACCGATGAGAGAAAACATCTTTTTGTTAGGGTTTCTCATACAGTTGTAGTGAAGCTGCATTACCCAACCGATTTTTGCATACTGCTTTGCGCAGAAGATAAGAAAATGAGTTTTAAAAGCCTCAGCCTCAGCGTCGGTCAAAATGCCGCCCAAAAGAGCTTTATTCATGATCTTCTCAAGTGTTTCTCTGTCTGCTGTAGTGTAAACCATTCTGTCAAGCCCGTGGTCACTTGCCTTACAGCCAACAGAGTTAAAGTATTCTATTCTGTCAGAAAGTGCTTTTTCAAGTGTTTCAATCGAGAATATCTCAAATGAGCATACCTTTGATAAAGTCTTTATGTATTCTGCCCAGCCTTCTTTTTCGATGTTAAGCGCTTTGTCAGGTCTAAATGATGGGGCAACAGTAGTATCAAAGGTATCGTCATCCTTCAAAAGCCTGTGCCATTCAAGGCTGTCAATAGGGTCATCGGTTGTACCGATAAACTCAACGTTTGATCTTCTTATAATTTCTCGTACACCAAGGTTACCCTCTGTGAGCCTTTGCTTTGTAAGCTCCCATACCTCGTCTGCAGTATCTGCGCTTAAAATCTTGTTGTAGCCAAAATATTTCTTAAGCTCAAGGTGACACCAGTGATACATAGGGTTACCTATAGCCTTAGGTAGAACAGATGCAAATTTTATGAATTTTTCGTAAGCAGGAGCATCGCCTGTGATGTAATACTCATCAATACCGTCTGATCTCATAATGCGCCATTTGTAATGGTCACCCGACAGCCAGAGATCTGTTATGTTTTCAAATTTCTTGTCCTCATAAATTTCTCTTGGGCTAACGTGACAGTGGTAGTCAATGATTGGGCATCCATGAGCGTATCTGTGATACAGCTCTCTTGCAGTCTTTGTTGAGAGAAGAAAATTCTTATCCATAAAAGCGTTCATTATGCTCACTCCTTATTTTTTCTGCTTTAATTGTATCACAACAGAATTTGCATTTCCATTGTTTATTTATGCAATATATATTGCAAATTCACGCATCGAGAAGAAGGCAAGAATGTTAAACTTTGCTGTTTTTTTATCAATTTTTAAGATTTAGTTCGATTTTTTATTGCAATTGTTAATAATGTGTGATATAATAACTAAGTAAAAATGAAAATCTGACTTCTGGGGGCGATGCTAGGAATGAGAAAAAGCATACTTATAGTTGACGATAACAAAATGAACTTGATGCTTGCGCAGAGCGTTATGAAGCGTGAATATGAGGTTACAACAGCGCTTTGCGGTGCTGATGCGCTTGCGCTTTTAGATGAAAACTTATATGACTGTATATTACTTGATATAAATATGCCGCAGATGGATGGCTTTGAGGTTATCTCAAAAATCAAAGAAAATGAAAGGATATGTGATATCCCTGTAGTTTTTTTAACAGCCGATTCTGACCCTGAAACTGAAACACGCTGTTTTAAAGAGGGCGCTCTTGATTTTATAGCAAAGCCGTTTGTGCCTGAGGTTATGCTTTCTAGAATAGGTAGGATTTTAGAAATTGAGGATCTCAGAAAATCTCTTGCAGACAGACTCCAAAAGAAAACTCAGGAAGTAACTGATATTAAGAATAAAACCAATATCGACCCTCTCACAGGGCTTTACAACCGCGCCTATACTCAGGAGCTAGTTGAAGGGCTTATTGAAAAGGGCGTTACTGGCGCTATGATGATGATTGATATGGATAATTTCAAGCTTATCAATGATAATTACGGTCATATCGCAGGCGATGAGGTTTTAAAGAAGTTTGCCTATACTATGAAAAGGCATACAACCGAGGGAGATGTTTTGTGCCGAATCGGCGGCGATGAATTTGTAGCCTTTATTGAAGGACCGTATACAAAGGATGAGATCGCAAACAAGGCTCAGACTATAATTGATGAGCTTTGTGAATACATAGGCTTTATGAAGTTTGAAACAAACTCATCTGTATCAATAGGCATCTCGCAGACTCCCGAAAACGGTACTGATTTTACAAAGCTTTATAACTGTGCTGATAAGGCGCTTTATTATGTAAAGCAAAACGGTAAGAATTCATATCACTTTTTCAGCGACCAGCGTGACGCCGAAAGCAAGCGAGGCAGCAAGGCTATCGACCTTGATTATCTCAAGCAGTCAATGAAGCGCTCTGAGGGTAACTCAAAGGGTGCTTACCTTATGGATTTTGAATCGTTTCACCATATCTATAATTTCATAAAGCGCTCGGTCAAGCGCTCAAACCGTCAGGTGCAGACAGTGCTGTTTACAGCGCATACCGACAGCAAGGATGCAGCTCTGGTAGAAACTGCCCTTGAAGCTCTTGAAGAGGCGGTATTTACATCACTGAGAAATGCCGATGTATCAACCCGCTATTCAAGTAAGCAGATTATAGTTATCTTAATGGATACCACAACAGAAAACGCCCAGCTTGTAGCTGAGCGAATACTCGGTATCTATAATGATATGCAGGGTAGTCAGGGCGTTAAATTCACCTTTGACTGCGCCCAGCTTAACTGCGAAGATATTGAGAATTAAGAAATAAAAAAATCCCCGATTACTCGGGGATTTTTATTTTTATAAGGTTACTCTGCGAGCTTTACATTCCAGTTTGAAACATACTGGTATAGTAAAACTACATCTCTCAGATTAACGCTGCCGATGCCGTCTGTCTGGGCAGCATCAATGTCAATTTTTACTTTCCATTTTGAAACGTGCTGATAAAGCAATACAACATCTCTTAAATTGATAAGTGTATCAGCGTTTACATCACCGCATCTTGCAGGGTATTCCATAGGGGTATCAACATAAAACTGTAGACCACAGTCGATACAGGTTCTTAATGTCTTACCTGTTTTGTCAACGCCATCTCTGAAATCGTGACCGTGTGCGTCTTCGTAGGTCTGATATTCATGACCGCAGAGCGTGCAGGTGTGTCTGATAACAGCGTCCTTAGAACAGCTGCCCTCTCTTGTTATTTCATCTTCGTATGAATGGTTGCAGCCAGATGGAGTCTGAGTAGTGTATTCAAACTGAACACTTTCAACCCATGTTTCATCACTGTTCCAGATACCGAAAATCTTGTCGGTATTATTGAGTGGGTGAGAACCCAGATAAACCTCTCTTGTTGTTGCGATAAGTTCTGGCTTTACTGATGTATCAACGCCAAGGTCGGTGAAATCTACTGTTGCATAAATATCAACAGAGTCAAAGGCATCGTTGTACTCAAGCGAAATGTCAATACCAAGATTGTAGCCCTCGTAATTCTGAAGTACGCCGTCAAACAGCGGTATTGTTGTAAAGTCGCCGTAAACTGAGAAATTGTATCCTTCTTCAGGGCAGATTATACCTGAAAGGGATTCATACATCTTGTTTGAATAAAGCTTGTTCTGGTCATATTGCAGACCTGTTTCAAAATGCGCCTGACCGAAGTTTGTCAGCTTATCCATATAGTTTTTCTCAACCTTGCCCTCGCCTGAGAAAAGACCTTTGCTTGATGCAGCATAGCCGATAACAAGACCGTAGTAGTAATTTTCATCTTCAGAATAGATTATAAACCAGGGTCTTTTGCCCTGCCATGCGTATGAAACCTGAGTATTGTAGTATGCGCTCAGCTCAACTGCCTTTAGCGTATCGCCGCTGATGTTTTCATCTCTGAATGTTATAGCGTAGGTCGGGCGGTTAGTATTATTACCATCGTTTGTAGTACCGTCAAAATCAAGCTTTTGTCTTTGACCGCTCATATAGAATGAATTTTCACCGCTTGGGCTTTTTGTGAGATTATATATAAGCGTCTGTCTTAAAATCTGAAGCCTCTGTTCTTTTGAAAGGTTTTTGATAGTATAGTAGTCAAAAGGTACTACCTCGCCGTTTGAATCAGGCAAAACAGCCTTGTTAAAGCTTGAGTTTTTGTAAGCTACAATCGTTTTGTTATCAATATAGCCCTCAAACTTTTCATAAAGTGCCTCAAGCTGTGCAGGCGTTCTGTCTTTGAAATCATAAAGTAAAAATTCAGTATTCTGCTGTGTGCCGTCCCATACGTTAGGAACATCATACATTTCATCCTGAGGTGGCTGTGGGGTCGTGATCTCATCAAGCTCTTCAGGCTGAGCATTCTGCGGATAGTCAACAACCAAAAGCTCGTCATTTACATAAATTCTTGTATATGGTATCGACCATTCTTTTACTATATCGGTAGTGAGCCTTACCTCTTCGTTTATATCTGTAGTTGCAGGGTCATCATCCTGGTCATACAGATAAAATGCCATAAGCATGATCTGATTGTTGCGGCAGTTTTCAAAAACTATATTGTCAGCTCTGTCATAAGGCACCATAGGTCTTGGCTTTTTCCATTCGCCTGACGGGGTAGTAGTAGCGCCGTTACCGGCAATTCTTACATCTGAAATCGAGATAACCTCGTTTCCGTTTTCATCCTCATATCTGATAGTCGGGCTGTCAAACTCTATAAAGTGAGTCTGTTCACACATAGCGCCTATATCCATATTACCGATAAGGCGCAAGCCGTCGCTTATGTGATACATTACCATATATTTATTTGTCAAAGCGTCAGGTAAGTCGATAGGGAAGTTTGAGCCTGTCATATGGTTTGTGATCTGTGAGTATGCGGCTCTTGTCATTGTATTGCCGACTACAACGTCATTTCTGCCAAAGCTGTAGTTATAGGTATAGTCAATGATATTGCCTCTGTAAACGCTGTTACCGTCTCCTGAAAGCTTTCTGCCGTTTGAAAACTGACCGAATTCAAGCCAGCAGGATCTCCAGGTTGAATTTTTAAAGTCTGAGTCTGAGATAAAGTAGCGGTAGTTTATATCGCCGGGGGTAATACCATCCTCGCCCTCTACCCATGTACTTGCAGTACCGTAAACATTCTTTAAAAGGGTGTTATCTGTAACTGTCTTGTAGAAAAAGCCGTAATCACAATACTGAATAGTACCGCTGTTTATGACAGTATTTTTGAGCTTGCAGTTTGTAAAACAGCCAACGCCTCGCTGAACGCTGTCCATCTCAAACAGGAATTTATCTGTGTTTACATTGAAAAATGCGCTTGTCTGTGCATTTAAAAGGTCAAGGTTTACGCCATAGTAATAACCGTTTATCGGTGCATTATCGTCAGCGCTCATCGCAAAAACGCCTTCATCTTTAATAGCGTCTGTTTTGCCTGCCTTGATAGTACCGTTAGAAAATACTCTGTAGGTAGCCCCGCCCCTTAAAATGATAGGTCTGTTTGTATAATAAGTACCGCTTTCGATATACAAAATTGCATCGTGGGTAGCTATATAGTCAAACGCTGTCTGAAGCTTTGAGTAATTGTCAGCGGTATTCCAGGCTGATGCGCCGAAATCCTTCTGAAGATAAACGATCTCCATACCTGATTGTAAATCATTGTAGTATTTTTCTTCAATGCCCCAGTCAATAAGCTGCTGTTCGTCAGCGCCGACTGCGCCAAGTGAGGCATACCCTGCTGTAGGCACATCAGGTGATTTGAAGGCTGAAAGGTCAATATATCGTGACATTGACGGTGAAACATAGATATGGTCATCCATCCAGCAAACATCCTTGTCGCCCTGAACGCCAATCCAGCCCTCAACCGCTGTTCCGTCAGGCTTGTAGTATTTAATGCCCCATTCTATCTTGAGCTTGTCACTCCAACCCTCTGATAAAGGCTTGCCGCCCCTCCAGTCATCAATTAAAAGCTTTTCTTTTACATATTCATTTATTTTGAATGCATTGTCAGAAAAGTTAATGTTGTGTCTTGGTCTTGAGCCTGTAAATGAGAGTGTCCATTCAGAGTCAGATATTCTAACAAGAATTGTCCAGTCAAGTGAGTCACATTCAATTTTGTTCTGAGTAAAGCAGGTGCCTCCCAGAAGCTCAATAAGGGTGATACTCTGACCCTGAGAGTGATTAGCCGCCATATATCTGTCACTGGTATATGAATCTAAAATCGCATAGCCGTGGTCAGGATAAACCCATTTCTTGTTTTCGTGGTCATAATATCTGTCGTGATAATTAAATGGTTCAATACCGAGTGATTCAAAGTACTCTGCAATATCATTGTATGCGCCATCCTTGAAAAGACAAGCGCTAACACTCGATGATGATGATGATGTGGTATCACATACAAAGTTATATACTCTTTCAAATGTTATGTTTGAATATGTATTATAAGGTGCCCAGCAGCCTGCTGCACCCGATCTTGAAAAGCAGTAGTTCTTGATATATGAGTTTGAAATATATGTTGTTGCAAGGCTGAAGTTTTCCTGAAACATCGGCAGGATCTGAAGCCCTAAATGGTCAGTATAGTATCCGCCGTAAAAATAGTTATCATAAAAGAATGCGTCATTTGTCTGAACGCCGTTGAAAACAATTCTTGTAGGGCCAACAGAACAGTTTGTAACACGGGTGAGCATATCAGGGTAGGTCCATCTCATAAATGAGTTGAAGCCCGCTGCGGCGATGTTGCTGATACCTGCATATTTCATTCTTATTCTGTAAAAAAGCTCAAAGTTGTCAACAGGCTGAATATCATCTGAAAATAGATTATCCATAATTGTCCTGGCCGAGCTTGTAGGCTTGAAGGCCGGGTGAGTATCTTCAACTACAAAAACAATATCCGAAATACTTGAATTTGCAAACCATGCATAGTTTTCAGAAAGATTGCTGTTGGTGAAAAAACCGTTTACCTCAACGTCGTTGCCGTCAATATCCTTAAAATACGGCTTTATAACAAACGCTACCTTGCCTGCTCTGGCATTGAATGAGGTGTAGCAGGTGCCGCCGTTATTGAGATATATAGGCTTTTCAAAGTAGTAAACACCGTCTGAAATGAAAATATCAGCGTTATCATATTTCTTTGAAAATGTGACAGCGTAGTTTAACATATCAGAATAATCATAGTACGGGTCATTTTCGTTATAGTCAGGGAACATAGCGCTGCCGTCATCATTTACAGCATCGCATACATCCTGAGGGAATTTTACAACCTTTTCACCGCTGAAATAATCGTTGTTGAGGTCCTTTTCAACCCTCATACCAACCTCGCCGTAATGCCCGTAATGAATTAAACCGTCATTAGGGTCATAGTCAACTGCAAAGTTTTCAGGTACTGCGGCTGACGCAATATTATGCTCTGTGAATATATCAGAGCATAAAACCGTAAATGCCATAGCCATAGCTACAGCGCCACTCAGCAGCCTTTTTATAAAGCCTCTTTTCATATTAACTTCTCTCCTTACATACAAGTGTATATTTTTGGTAACACCGATAAGCTCAGTATACCACAAAATAATGCTGAAAACAAGATAATTTAACTATTGTAAATATATTGTAAGATATTTGATGTCAAATGTATACAAAAATGGTATACAATCAATATGCAAAACTACAAAAATCAATAAAACCTACAACTTTTTGTAATTTTGTGTTGACACCAACCACAAGATATGGTATACTGACGATACAGCCGATACGAAATATCGGTACAGATTTTTGAAATTCTGCTAAGAGGGGAGGGTGAAAATGATGAAGATAGGCGGGTTTTCAAAGCTCACGCTGCTTGATTTCCCAGGGTGCGTTGCGTGCATAGTGTTTACAAGCGGCTGTAATTTTCGATGTCCTTTCTGTCACAACGCTTCTTTAGTTACTCACACAAAGGATAGTGAGGATATTTCAGAGGATGAAATACTATCCTATTTAAAAAAGCGAAAAGGTCTGCTTGACGGGGTAGTGATAACGGGCGGTGAGCCGCTTTTGCAAAACGGCATTGAGGATTTTATTATAAAGGTAAGAGATTTGGGGTATAAAGTAAAGCTTGATACAAACGGTAGCTTTCCTGATAAACTCAAAAATCTGCTTGATAAGGGTTTACTCGATTATGTAGCTATGGATATTAAAAACTCCAAAGAAAAATACAGCGCCACAGCGGGCTGTGAGGTAAACTTAGCCGATATTGAAAAAAGTATCTCGCTTTTAGAAAACAGCGGTATTGATTATGAGCTGAGAACTACTGTTACGCAGGAGCTTCATAATGAAGATGATATAAAAAATATCGCCTTGTGGATAAAAAAATCGCCTAAATACTTCATACAGAATTTTAAAAATTCCGGAGATATTGTGGGTGAAAATTTGAGCGAATTTTCAAAGGATGATCTTGAAAAACTGCTCAAAACCGCTTGTGATAACGGTTTGAGCGCTTTTGTGAGGTAAAAAGCTCAACCACAATATATAGTAAATTTACTATTGACAAATAACAATATCTATTATATAATTAGTACATTGGTATAAATTTTTACAGGTTTGGGGGAAAACTTATGTATAATGTAGTAAAAAGAGACGGTAAGGTTGTATCATTTGACCTTTCCAAAATCAGTTCAGCTATAACTCAGGCATTTGAAGCTTGCAACAAGCAGTATAATGCTAACATTATAGATTTCTTAGCGCTCAAGGTTACAGCCGAATTTGAACCAAAGATCAGCGATCAGGCTATTACTGTAGAAAACATTCAGGATAGCGTTGAATCTGTTCTTATCAAGGCTGGCTATGATGATGTTGCAAAGGCTTACATCATCTACCGTCGTCAGAGAGAAAAGATCCGTAACCTTACAGCAACAATGGTTGACTATAAGGCTATCATCGATAACTACTTAAACGTAAACGACTGGAGAGTTAAGGAAAACTCAACTGTTACCTACTCAGTAGGCGGTCTTATCTTAAGTAACTCAGGTGCTGTTACTGCTAACTACTGGTTATCAGAAATCTACGATGATGAAATCGGCAACGCTCACCGTAACGCTGATATTCATATCCATGACCTTTCAATGCTCACAGGCTACTGTGCAGGCTGGTCATTAAAGCAGCTCATTCAGGAGGGTCTTGGCGGTGTTCCTGGTAAGATTACATCAGCTCCTGCAAAGCACTTGACGTCCCTCTGTAACCAGATGGTAAACTTCCTCGGCATTATGCAGAATGAATGGGCAGGCGCTCAGGCGTTCTCATCATTTGATACATATCTCGCTCCTTTTGTAAAGGCAGATAACCTTGAATACGGTCAGGTTAAGAAGTGTATCGAATCATTCATCTACGGCGTTAATACTCCATCCCGTTGGGGTACTCAGTCACCGTTTACAAACATCACTCTTGACTGGGTAGTGCCTGCAGACTTAGCAGAGCTCAACTGTATCATCGGCGGTAAGGAAGCTGACTTCAAGTATAAGGATTGTCAGAAGGAAATGGATATGGTAAACAAGGCGTTTATCGAGATCATGATCGAGGGCGACGCTAACGGCAGAGGCTTCCAGTATCCAATCCCTACATACTCAATCACAAGAAACTTCGACTGGTCAGATACAGAAAACAACCGTTTGTTATTTGAAATGACATCAAAGTATGGTACTCCATACTTCTCAAACTACATCAACAGCGATATGGAACCTTCAGACGTAAGAAGTATGTGCTGCAGACTCCGTCTTGACTTAAGAGAGCTCAGAAAGAAGTCAGGTGGCTTCTTCGGTAGTGGTGAATCAACAGGTTCTGTAGGCGTTGTTACAATCAATATGCCAAGAATTGCATATCTTGCAAAGGATGAAGAAGATTTCTACAAGCGTCTTGATAAGCTTATGGATATCTCAGCCCGTTCACTCAAGGTTAAGAGAACAGTTATCACAAAGCTTTTGGAAGCTGGTCTTTACCCATATACAAAGCGTTACCTCGGTACATTCAACAACCACTTCTCTACAATCGGTCTTGTTGGTATGAACGAAGTAGGTCTCAACGCTAAGTGGCTCAGAGCTGACCTTACAAACGAAAAGACACAGCAGTTTACAAAGGACGTTTTGAATCATATGCGTGAGCGTCTTTCAGACTACCAGGTTGAATACGGCGATTTGTACAACCTCGAAGCTACACCTGCTGAATCAACCTCATACCGTCTTGCAAAGCACGACTTAAAGCATTTCCCTGACATCATCACAGCAGGCCGTGAAGAAGGTCAGACACCTTACTACACAAACAGCTCACACTTACCTGTTGGCTATACAGAAGATATCTTCT
>CALBJC010000144.1 GCA_937892655.1 uncultured Clostridia bacterium
ACTGATTCTATTGAATTGTTATCTCTGAGTCTTTGTAAAAATTCATCAGGTAATGCCATTTTACTTCCTCCTTTTTACTGTACTGTCCAGGCCTTTGGTATAAATAAATCTGAAAATGTGTTGATTGCAAAAGTATCGGTCATACCTGCTATATAGTCACAGATTGCTCTTTCTTTTGAAAACATGTCACCGAGTTTCATATAATCAGCAGGTAGTTTATCGAAATTATTCAAAAAATAATTGTAAAGCTTTTCTATCATAGCCTGAGCTTTAACTTCTTCGGATTTGCATATCGGATTTGTGTATACTTCAGAGAACATAAACTCATGTAACTGTTTATGAGCTTTTTCTACATCTTCATCCATTCTCAATTCCTTAGCACCATTGTTAATTATTGATGTTACAAGGGTAGTGATTCGCTCGGTTTTTGTTTTGCCAAGAGTCTTAACGGCAAATTCTGGAAGGGAATCGGTATTAATTACTCCGGCTCTTATCGCATCTTCAATATCGTGATTAATATATGCTATAACGTCAGCAAGTCTTACTACATAACCTTCTTTCGTTTTGGCTACTGCATTTGTATGAGAAACAATACCATCTCTTACTTCGTAAGTAAGGTTTAATCCCTTAAGGCTTTTTTCTATATAATCAACAACTCTCAAACTCTGTTCGTAGTGATTAAAACCATCAGGACAAAGCTGACGCAGGGTTCGTTCACCTGCGTGACCAAAAGGTGTATGCCCAAGATCATGTGCAAGAGCAATTGCTTCAGTAAGATCTTCATTAAGTCTTAAAGCCTTTGAGATTGTTCTTGCAATCTGAGAAACCTCCAGAGTATGAGTAAGTCTTGTTCTGTAGTGATCGCCCAATGGAATTAAAAATACCTGAGTCTTATGCTTCAAACGTCTGAAAGAGTTGCAATGAATGATCTTATCTCTGTCACGCTGAAATTCAGTACGCATAGGACATTTTTCAACAGGTTCTTTTCTGCCTTTGGAATTAACAGATAAACAACCATATTCGCTGATAAAATCCTTTTCAAAGCTTTCGGTTATTTCTCTTGGCGTCATAAGCTACCTCCGTCAACATAAAACATTATTTGACATTATTCATATATAATATACTGCAAAAAAATAAAATCTCCTTTAAAATAATATAAAGGAGATAGATTTTGTATAGTTTTACAACTCTTTAATTGAAATCGGCATTTGTTTTGTCAGATTGTTCTATTTTAATGTTAGCATTTGAAATATCAATAAGCTTTTTCTTAAGATCTTCACATTGGTTTTCAATAATATATAGTGAAATCTTAACATCATCAGAAAAGTCAGTAGAAATCATTTTATGCGTATATTCGGGAAGAATGTATGTAATCTTTCCGTATAGTGAATAATCGCAGAAAATATCAAGCTTATAGCAATCCTTCATATCCATTTTTCTGGCAGACTTGATTGCAATGGAAGCGCTATGCGAATAAGCTCTTACAAGACCACCGCCGCCAAGCATTATTCCGCCAAAATATCGGGTTACTACAATGCATACATCTGTTAAACCTTCTTTATTGATGACATCTAATACAGGTACACCTGCGGTGCCTTGAGGCTCGCCATCATCTGAATATCTGGATGTGTTATCCTTTCTCAGCACATATGCATATACATTGTGAGTAGCTTTTCTGTGCATAGCTTTGATTTTTTCAATAAAAGCAATAGCTTCTTCATTTGTCTGAACAGGGGCTATGTAACCTATGAATTTTGATTTTTTCTCAATGAAGCTATCTTCAGATGGCTCATAGATTGTAATGTAATCCATATAACATACGCTCCTTTTGAAAAAATAAAAGGGTTGTAATAAACAACCCTTTTGATTTTTGTAATTACTTGTCGAGATTGAATCTCTTCTTGAAACGGTCAACACGTCCGCCTGTGTCAACAAGCTTCTGCTTACCTGTGAAGAATGGGTGACACTTTGAGCAAATTTCAACCTTAATATCCTTCTTAGTAGAACCAGTTTCGATTACGTTACCACAAGCACATGTGATTGTAGTCTGTTCGTAATTTGGGTGGATACCTTCCTTCATTGTAAAGTCCTCCTTTCAAAACAAATGTTATAGATTACATAGTAGCCCATCACATCGTTTTGACAGTAGTACTATGGAATAATCCTCACGGAAATATAGTATAACATAAATATATATTAAATGCAATACTGTTCATAAAATATTAAGATTGTTAATCTTTCGGGATTTCTATTGACATATTTTATTATAAATTATATAATTGTTTTATAACATAAAAGGGGAAAGACTATGAAAACTTTTATAACAGTATTGGTGATGATGCTGATTTTTGCCAGTATATTTGGCGTTATAGGATATTTTGATATGAAAAGTAAAGAGAAGGATGACGATATTATTTACCGTCCCTCTCAGGTCGAAATTCCACAGTCTCAAAGCTATAATATGAATACACAAAAGCCGAATCAGTCTGTGATTTCTGATGATAAAGAAACTATTACTATAGACTATACATGGGAGGATTTTAACGGAAAGCAATGGAATCTCACCTTTGATGTAGATAGCGAGCTTTACGATGAATATAAAAAAGAATCGCGAAAGAACAGAAATGATGGTGTAGAATATGATCTGAACTACGTTAAATTTGTTTCTGATAAGAGAGATGATCTGATTCTTATAAATGCTATTGAAGAAATTGTTGAAGAATGCAGGAATAACTATTATTCGGATTTTGATATAGCGGGTGTTTTTCTCGCTCTTGCACAAACTGTTGAGTATAAAAGTGATATACTGACAACCGGTTATCAGGAATATCCTAAATATCCTATTGAAACCCTGATAGATGGAAGAGGTGACTGCGAGGATACCGCGGCCCTTCTGGCGCAGCTTCTTAGCTGCGCTGAAATAAGATCGGTATTGATTGCTTATGAGGACCATATGGCAGTAGGTGTCAAGTGTACTCCTGAAATCAACAGAGGCTATAGTCGCTGTTACTATACAGTAGGTGGAACAAGATACTATTATGCTGAAACAACTGACCCTGACTGGATTATCGGCGAAATGCCTGAAGAATATTTTGAGCAGGAAGCGACAGTAATGCTTTATGATCCTGCCAGTGCATTCATGCTTTATGCTGAGGAAATTGTTTAGTCTGTACCATTCCAAAGAAATTCAGATAAGTCAACCTTGTTATCGATAAATCTTACTCCGTCTTTTTTTAGGAGTTCTATCTGAACGTTTTCTCCACCGAAAGCAAATGCTTTTGAAACCTCACCGAATCTGTTTACCACTCTATAGCAAGGAATATTTTCCGGATCAGGATTTACGTGTAGAGCATACCCTACAACTCTTGACCATCTAGGATTACCAGCAAGAGATGCAACCATTCCATAAGTTGCTACTTTGCCTTTTGGTATTCTTTTTACAACATCATAAATCATTGAAAAAGTATTGTTATTCATATAAACCTCATATAAAAACAGCGACATAAATTTATGTCGCTGTTTTGTGCTTATTAAAGATTGATTTCAAACTTACCGCCGGTAGCGTCGATGCAGATATCAGTGCTTGCAACTGCAATCTTGAATTTTGCATCTGTAGCTGAGCAATCACATGTGATTATGTTGCCGTTTCTTGTAGCAGTGAGTGTGAATACTAAGTTTGCCTGTGTATCGTAGATAGGGCAGGTAGCGCTCTTGCCATCTTCGAGTTCATAGATAGTGAATGTAGTACCGTTGAGGTAGTCATATTCAAAATCCTTTTCAAAGTTACCATAAGCTACAATGCTGTTAGGCTTAGCAAGAACAGGCATTTCCATATATGAACACTTGTGTGTATACCACTTACCGCCTTCAAATACCTTACCTGTGATAATATCAGTCCACTTACCAGCAGGAACGTAGTATTCTGCAATACCTTCTTCGTTAAGGATAGGAGCAACAAGGAGATTGTCACCGAACATATACTGTCTGTCGAGTGTGAGACAAGCAGGGTCATCAGCAAAGTCGATAACCATTGCTCTCATCATTGGAACACCAACCTCGTGAGTCTTGATAGCCTGAGCAAAGTTGTAAGGCATCAGCTTACCCTTGAGCTTTGTGAAGAATCTGAGAACATCAACTGATTCTTCATCAAATAACCAAGGAACTCTGTATGAGCTGTTACCATGTAAACGGCTGTGTGTTGATAAAAGACCAAATGCTGACCATCTCTTGTAGATATCAGGTGTAGCTGTTGCTTCAAAGCCTGAGATATCGTGTGAGAAGAAACCAAAGCCTGACATACAAAGTGAAAGACCGCCACGGATTGTTTCTGCCATTGAGCTGTATTCAGCTGAGCAGTCGCCGCCCCAGTGAACAGGGAACTGCTGACCGCCTGCTGTAGCACTTCTTGCAAACAGACAAGCCTTATTTTCACCATAGTATTCCTTCAGAACGTTGAATACTGTTTTATTGTAAAGATGTGTATAGTAATTGTGCATCTTGATTGGGTCAGCACCGTTGAAGTACTTAACCTTAGTAGGAATTCTTTCACCAAAGTCTGTCTTGAAGCAGTCAACACCCATATCGCAGAGAGCTCTGAGCTTTGATGAATACCATTCGCAAGCATCTGGATTTGTGAAGTCAACGATTGCCATGCCCGGCTGCCACATGTCACACTGGAATACGCTGCCATCAGGATTCTTGATGAAGTAGCCGTTTTCAACGCCTTCATCAAAAAGCTTTGAACGCTGAGCAATGTAAGGGTTGATCCATACACAGATTGAAAGACCTCTTTCCTTCAATCTCTTGAGCATTGCAGGTGGGTCAGGGAACTGGCTCTTGTCCCATTCAAAGTTACACCATTCAAATTCCTTCATCCAGAAGCAGTCAAAGTGGAATACCTGAAGAGGAATGTCTCTGTCAGCCATACCATCGATGAATGATGTACAAGTTTCTTCATTATAGTTTGTTGTGAATGAAGTTGTAAGCCATAAACCAAATGTGAATGCAGGTGGGAGAGCAGGCTTACCTGTGAGAGTTGTATAATTAGCGTAAACTTCTGTGAGGTTTGCACCGCCGATTACAAAGTATTCAAGATTTTCACCGGGAACTGTGAATGAAACCTTGGAAACTGTATCAGAAGCGACTTCATATGAAACCTTATCTGAGCTGTTTACAAAGATACCATAGCCTCTTGATGAAGCATAGAAAGGAATACACTTGTAGCTCTGGTCTGAACATGTGCCGCCATCAGCGTTCCACATTTCAACGTTCTGACCGTTCTTTGTAAATGTAGTGAACTTTTCACCGAAACCGTAAATATATTCACCTACAGAAAGAGTGAGCTGTTCACGGATGAAAGTAGTATGAGCATCCTGTGGGTAGCTCCAGAAATAGTCATCCTTCTGAACATTAAGACGGCTGTCAACTCTGAACTTGCTTTCTTCAATGATAGAAGTAGCTCTCCAGCCACCGCCGGTAAGCTTCTTGCTTTCGTAGAAGTATTCAACCTTCCATGTATGCTTGTTAATCTGAACCTTTGTCTTGCCTGATACAAGCTCAACATAATCGTCAGTTTCATTGATTACAGGAGTAAATCCCTGATCTTCATAAATCTCAAAATCAGGACCACAGTTGTTTACACCCTTGTAGTGGTCAATTCTGACTTTGATAACATCCTGCTGTTTTGATGAATATTCAATTTCGAGGTTAGGACCGCCAAGAGTCATACCTCTGTTGAAAATTGTCTGAGGAGTTGCTAAAACCTTAATTGAATTTGGAGTTTTTTCGATAGAATAAGCCTGTGAAGCATATCTTACATCGAAGCCTTTCTGATTAAGCCAGAAACCGTCTGAAAACTTCATAGAATAACTTCCTTTCGATTGAAATATGTTAAAATCCGTGTATGATGTAAACGTATACATCAGCTATTTATATATTAAATCATTTTTGCGTAAAAAGCAAGTGTTTTTTACAAAAACTTTTGAAACAAAGTAAAATAAATATGAATATTTGAAACTATTTAAATTAGTTCAGGTAAATTAATTCGTCTGGAGAAAGAACCAGATATTCTGATGGAATGTTTTCGCTTATAATTTTCTCAAACAAATCCCAGCTTACATTCTGACAACCGTGTTCTGAAATAAGGGCAGGGTCATATTCCCAGTAAGGATAAACTCTTACATTTCTTGAACCTGCCTCATATTGATCAATAAGTGGAACAGCCTGAACATCCGAAATTA
>CALBJC010000145.1 GCA_937892655.1 uncultured Clostridia bacterium
TAACCTTATCTGTATCGAATACCTTACCAACTTCAAGAGCCATCTGAGCTTCCTTGAATGAACGGGCGAGGTCCTTAACGCCTTCAACAACTGTACCGATACCAACGTTTACTCTTGTGTAGAACTCACTGCTGAGAGTATCGCTGATTGAACGGGCAAGCTTTTCTAAATCCTTTGATTCAATACCAGCCTTTACTTCCTTGATAAGAACGATATCTGATTCTGTAATGTTGAATACGAAATCCTTGTTCTTGTCAGGGAAGAGGTTCTGAATTACATCGTAAGCTGAAACATCGTTTGATGAAACGATTCTGATGAGGAGACAAACTCGGCTTACATCTGAATTGAAGTGAAGCTCTCTTGCCTTGATATGTACATCACCAGGTAATACGTTATCGAGGATAACGTTCTTGATGAAGTTGTTTCTGTCATACTTTTCATCGTAATACTGCTTGATTGAGGAAAGTGTGATAGCAAGAATGGACGCGTACTTTGCAGCCGCATCGTCAGTACCCTCTACGAAAACTGCATAGTCAGCCTTCATGTGAGTGCCGAAAGGCTTGTAAGTATATCCGTCTCTTACGAAGATGTCATGAGTGTCGTTTAAGTCGAGAGAAACAAACTCGTTTACAACACCTATCTTTGATAAGTCGCTGCAGGCAATGATTGAAGCTGTTTCGTCAATAACGCCGATAACTGAATCGATAGTATCTCTCATCTGATGTACTACGCTCTGAAATAATCTGTTGGACATTTTTATGACCATTCCTTTCCTCTTAAGGCCAAAGCCTTAGCATGATGTCATCTCATTACTTTATTTTAACCTAAATTCAAAGAAATTGCAAGCGTTTTTTCTGCATTATCACAAAAAACCGGTTTTTTTCGCTAAAATTTGCCTTGAATTCTTATGTAAAATATACTATATATAATAGTACCAATATACACTATAAATTTTAACACAAGATACATAAAATAGTGTTAACTATTTATGAATTTTGACGAATTTGCAAAACTTTACGCCAAATAGAATATAGCTACTTTGAACGGGCATAATGATATTAAATCTGAGTAGAAGGAGGTAGAAAAATGCTCGACAGACTCGCTTTACTTTTGCTTGTTATCGGCGGTATAAACTGGGGCCTTGTAGGCATATTTGAATTTGACCTTGTGGCATTTTTGTTCGGTGGCTCAGCGGC
Source organism: uncultured Clostridia bacterium (assembly GCA_937892655.1). Taxonomy (GTDB): domain Bacteria; phylum Bacillota; class Clostridia; order Oscillospirales; family Ruminococcaceae; genus CALBJC01. The sequence goes on from CALBJC010000145.1 coordinate 1,197, forward strand.
CTTGATTTCAAGAATCGTGTATATTTTAGTAGCTTGCTCAGCGCTGTGGTGTGTATCGCTCTTTTTCAGAGAGGACGCCGTTTTGAACGCTCACAGATAGTTTTGATTTTCAAAAAACCCGCATTCGCCGTAAAGAATAGTACAAAAATTATTTTAAAACCATTTATAATAGCCTACTAAAATCTATGAGTATGTAAAATAATGTGGCTTTTGTATTGTGCAAAATAACGTTTTTGTGCGATTTTGGGCGTTTTGCGGGCTTTTTGCTTGACAAGTTAAGGGTGATATATTATAATAACAATGATGTTAGAATTCGTACAATAAAATGTTGATTTAACATCCGTTTTGTTGTCTCCTTTCTTTTGTTCTACACATAGTTTTATTTCATTTTATCTAACTTCATCTTGGTCCGGCTCCTATGGTGTCGGATATTTTTTTGCCCAAAAGCCTGTGCTTTTGGGATTTTTCATTTTATTTTGAAATATAATTATATGAGGTGATATAATGAACAGCTTTTATAAATCTTCTGATGATGACGTTAAAAGGGAGCATTCTCTGTCGCTTGAAAACCGCGGGCTTTTAACGCTTTCGGGTGTGTGCGACGTTGACAGCTTCAACGAAGGGACGATTATGCTCTATACAAGCCTTGGCGAGCTTACCATAAAGGGCAGGGGGCTTCATGTAAACGCTATGAATGTTCAGACAGGCGATATGGAGATAGAAGGGGATATCTGGGCATTGATGTATGGCGAAAAGGACAGAATTAAAAAGCCAACTCTTATAAAGAAAATCTTCCGTTAGACAAAATGCGCAGAAAGGATATGATAGAATATAGACGTTACTTTTGATTTTTTCACCATAAAAGAGCAGACTATGCAGTTTTTGTATGCGGTTGTGCTGGGGGCTGCAATGGGCATTGTTTTTGAAATTTTCAGAACAGTAAGGGTTATGATATGCCACAAGGATATAGCGGTATTTTTTGAAGATATTCTTTTTACTCTGATATTTTCTCTCAGCTTTTTTACATACTGCGGAGTAATGTCGGCATTCTCTTTGCGGGGGTTCATTTTAGTAGGTATGCTCATAGGGTTTGTGACCTATTTGTTAACGGCAGGCGAGCTTGTGCGGACAGCTGTAAAAGTACTTGTCAAAGGCTTAAAATCGGTTGTTCTGGGGATTTTTAAGCTTCTGTATAAGCTTTTTGTGGCACGAATTGTAAATTTTTTTGTAAGTTTTGGACATAGCGCGGCTGGGCGTTTTGTTCAAAATAAATCAACTTTGAAAAAAACACAAAAAAGTAGGGGAAAACCCTTGAAAAGAAAGGTGGATTTGTTGTATAATGATACTTGACGGAATTGTCGTTTTATGCAGAAAATTGCAGCGAGAGGAGATGCTTTTTAAAGATGTCTTATCAGTCATCATCAAAACAGAATAGTATTAAGCAGTCTTCTACAAGAAAGCCTGGCATTTTCACAAGATTCAAGGGTCTTGTTTCATCTCTGGCTATCTTTGCTTTTTTTGCTGCAGGTATCGGTGTTGTAATCTATCAGCAGGCCGATCTGGTTGAACAGCGTGAACAGACTGAAATTATGCAGGATCAGCTGTATGATATCCAGGCTCAGAATGATGAGCTCAACCGTATCCTCAATTCCGACAATGAGCAAGAGTATATGGAACGTATCGCTATCGAGCGTTTAGGATATGCGTATCCCGGTGAACGCAGATTCTATGTTATGAATACAACTCCATAATAAACAACAAATCAAAAACGAGAGGAATTTTAATTTTTTATGCAGCTTGAAGTAGGAAACATTTACGAGGGTAAAGTAACAGGCATAACAAAGTTCGGAGCTTTTGTAGAGCTTGACGCAAAGACAACAGGTATGGTACATATTTCCGAGGTGGCAAACACTTTCGTAAATGAAATCAAGGATCACTTGCAGGAGGGTCAGATCGTCAAGGTTAAGGTTTTAACTGTAGGCGATGACGGTAAGATTTCTCTCTCAATAAAAAAGGCGTTACCGCAGGAGCCACGTCAGCCACGACCGGCAAGAGACGGTAACAACAATAATCAGAACAGGGGCGGCAACAGATTTAATAATGACAGAAAACCGTCAGCTCCAAAGTCAACTCAGCCTGAGCAGTATGAGCCAAGGCAGTCAACTTTACAGAAGAGCGACAACAAGTCATTTGAAGAGATGCTTTCAAAGTTCAAGCTCAACAGCGAAGAAAAGATGTCTGACTTAAAGCACATTTATGATAACAGAAGAAAAGGTGCTTCAAGAAAGGGCAAAAACTAAATTTTAAAAATTACGGGCGGCAGGTTGTCCGCCCGTTTAATTATGCGATAAAATAGTGAGGGGATTTTAAAATGGCAAAGAATTTCAAGAAAAACATTGCATTTATATTCTTTTTGCTGGCAGGTATTACTCTGGGCGCGTTTATAAGCTCGATCTGTCAGGGCAATGCGTACTTTGGCTGGCTTGCGTGGGGCAGAAGTATCGGTCTTTCAACTGACAGCCCTGTAATCCTTGACCTTCAGGTTATAAAGATTGCTTTTGGCGCAACTCTTAAGGTTACTATCGCGCAGATTATTACTATCCCTGTATGTATTCTCATTTACGCCAAAACCTGCAAGGGATTATAAAGCTTTAAGATTGACGGCCTCGGTCGTCAATTTATCTTTTATTTAGATTTTTTAGTATACTATTATAATAGTATATAATATAAAGCAAAGGAAAATACCTATGACAATTAAACTTCGGAAAATAATTCTCCCTATATTTATAATAGTATATGCTCTGCTCTTTACCGCCTGCTCATCCGAGCCGATAGAGGGCGAAGATTTAATAGAGGCTGCAAGAGATGCGTATACTGCGCTTGACTCTGCAAAGGTTGAAATAGTAAACTGCAAGACCGGTGTTGCAGAGCAGGAGTTTGTTTTCAAGTATGACGAAACCGATTATCTGACCTACTATTATTATGGTGTAAACGGTGATGAGATATATCAGCAGTTCAATAATGCATTTGAGCAGTTTACAAATGACTGCGGTGAGCTTTCGTATACCTGTAACGGCAGAAAGGATTTTCAGCGATATATAAGAGGCGAGCGCCTGACCTACGCTTATGCTGACCGCGGGCTTATCGTTTTTCAGAAAAAAGCGGTAGAGGATATCACAACTGAGGTAATCGACGGCAAGACTGTTGTTACTCATACATACAACGTAAAGAAGCTCAGCGGCGCTGAAGGGGTTAAAAAGTTCTGGGTTGTATACTATTTTAACGAGGATAATACCCTTGATACCTTTATTGAAAACACTGTTATGACCGAAAATGGTCAGGATGTTGAGTATTCTTATCAGGTAGTTATCTCTGAAAAGAATAATATAGATCAAGTACCTTGTCCGTTCTCGCTTGACGAAAACGAAAATGTTGTACTTAAAAACGAATAAAAACACAACAGGTTGTGGAGAGTGAAAAACGCTTTGGTTTTTCGCTTTTTGCAGCCTTTGGTGTTTTAGCAAGTTGCACAAAATTGTAGTTTTAAAAACGTGAAAATTCTACATCAGATTTAACGGTAAATTGCTTGCAATTTGCGTAAATGCGTGATATAATCAATCTTGCGTGACTGCAACAGATATGCGATGAAGTAGAAGGTTGCTGGCGGTTTGCCAGGTAATTTCTATGGAGTATGTCCGATTTTAAACCGGGCGGCTGTAATAACGACACAGTATGTGCTTTTAGCTTCTCTTGCGAGGGAGCTGCGCTTATGCGGTTCTTTGAAGCAGAAGAATACAAAAAGTGTGTGTCGGTGCCTTCCGAAAAACGAAAAGTTTTTCGGTTATTTTTATCTCAACGGCACGAAACACACGGAATAGTGTTACACAAAAAACAGTATATGCCCCCATACAGTACATCAAAAACCTAAGGAGGCGATTTAAGTGGCAGTCAATGAAAAAATCAGAATCAAGATCAAGGGCTATGAGCACGGCATCGTAGATGCAGCAGCAGCTAAGATTGTTGAAGCTGCAAAGCGTTCAGGCGCTCAGGTTTCAGGTCCTATCCCACTTCCAACAGACAAGGAAATTATCACAATTCTCCGCGCTGTTCATAAGTACAAGGATAGCCGTGAACAGTTCGAAATGAGAACTCACAAGAGACTCATCGACGTTTTAAGACCAACAGCTGAAACAACAAAGGCTCTTCACAGTCTTGAACTTCCTGCAGGCGTTGACATCGTGATGGAAATCAAGTAATTTCCCACTGAAACTAAAACTTTTAAGTTTCAAAACGATTCACGTGCAGGTCATGTTGGGGAAACTCAACCAATAACCTATCTAGGAGGAAAAGAAAAATGCAAAAGGGAATCATCGGTAAGAAAATCGGTATGACACAGATTTTCGACGAAGCAGGAAAGTTTATTCCTGTAACAGTTGTTGAAGCCGGTCCTTGCGTAGTTGTTCAGAAGAAGACCGTTGAAAACGACGGATATGCTGCTGTACAGCTCGGATTTGGCGACATCAGCGAAAAGCACACAAACAAGGCTATGAAGGGACACTTTGCAAAGGCAGACGTTGCTGCAAAGAGAACCCTCAAGGAATTCAGACTTGACGATACAGAGTCAATCAACGTTGGCGACATCCTCAAGGCAGACACCTTTGCAGCAGGCGACATCATCGATGTAAGCGGCACATCAAAGGGTAAGGGATTCACAGGCCCCATCAAGCGTAACAACCAGCACAGACTCAAGGAAACTCACGGTTCGGGTCCTGTTCACAGACAGGCAGGTTCAATGGGCGCTTGCTCATCACCTTCAAGAATCTACAAGGGTAAAATCCTCGCAGGTCACATGGGTGCTGAAAAGGTTACAGTACAGAACCTTGAAATCGTCAAGGTTGACGCAGAAAACAATCTTATCGCAATCAAGGGCGCAGTTCCCGGTCCTAAGGGTTCAATCGTCGTAATCACAGATTGCGTTAAGAAGGCTTAAGGAAGGAGGAAGCAATAATGCCTAGTATTAAAGTTTTGGATATGACAGGTAA
>CALBJC010000146.1 GCA_937892655.1 uncultured Clostridia bacterium
AGAGTATTTGGCTATTATATCGAGGTAACAAAGTCATACTATGATCTGATCCCGCCAGAATATATCAGAAAACAAACTCTTGCTAACTGCGAAAGATTCATTACAGAAGAACTTAAAAATGCCGAGAATACGATTTTAGGTGCTTCTGATAAGATATTGACTTTAGAGGCAGAAATATTCAACGAAATCAGAGATTTTCTTGCAACAAAGCTTACCGAGGTTTCAGATACTGCTACAGCAATTGCCACTATTGATGTACTTGCATCTTTTGCCACAGTTGCTATAAATAATAATTACTCAAAGCCTGAAATTGCTATTGACGGAATTATTGATATCAAAAACGGCAGACACCCTGTTGTTGAGCTTATGCAGGGAAATGAAATGTTTGTTCCTAATGATACATATCTTGATATAACAGATAACAGAATGTCGATAATCACAGGACCTAATATGTCAGGTAAATCTACATATATGCGTCAGGTGGCGCTTATAACTCTCATGGCGCAGATAGGTTCTTTTGTTCCTGCTGAATATGCTAAAATTTCAGTTGTTGATCAGATTTTCACAAGAGTCGGTGCTTCCGATGATTTGACAGCTGGTCAGTCAACTTTTATGGTCGAGATGTCTGAGGTAGCGGATATCTTAAAGCATGCAACTAAAAACTCTCTTGTAATTCTTGATGAGGTAGGTCGTGGTACTTCAACTGTTGATGGTATCAGTATTGCCCGTGCTGTATGTGAATACATTACAAATTCAAGAAATATGGGCTGTAAAACTCTTTTCGCTACGCACTATCATGAGCTTATTGAGCTTGAAAATGAACTTAGCGGTGTAAAGAATTACAGCGTTGCTGTAAAGCGTCGCGGTGAAGATATTAAGTTTTTAAGAAAAATTGTTCGTGGCGGTATAGACGAAAGCTTTGGTATTGAGGTTGCAAAGCTTGCTGGTCTTCCAAAAAAGCTTATAACAAGAGCAAAAGAGCTATTAAACGAGCTTAATAATGAGGAAAAAACTATTACTGCTAATAGCGAAAATGGTTTTGGTCAGATGACTTTTGAAAACATAAATCATTCTATTGTTATTGAAAGATTAAGGCAGACTCATATCGGTGAGATGACCGATGAGGAATTGAGAGAGTTTGTTACAGAATTAGTTACATACATCTGATTGGAGGATGTTTATGGGTCAGATAAAGGTACTCAGCAAAGAGATTTCTGAGCTTATTGCTGCTGGCGAGGTAATCGAAAGACCTTCTTCAGTAATCAAAGAGCTTGTAGAGAATTCTATTGACGCTGATGCTACTGCTATTACTGTTGAAATCAAAAACGGTGGCAGAACATATATGAGAATATCTGATAATGGTAAAGGAATGTCAGCTGAAGATGTTTCTCTTGCCTTTGTTCGTCATGCAACAAGTAAGATTTCAACTCAAGATGACCTCAATTCTATCTTTACTCTCGGCTTCAGAGGTGAAGCGTTAGCCTCAATAAGCGCTGTTTCAAAAACTGATGTTTTGACTAAGCGGTCTGATGATGAATATGGTACTCATTATTCTATTGAAGGTTCAGTAGAGAAGGTATGTGAATCAGCTGGCTGTCCTGATGGAACAACAATCATTATAAGGGATTTGTTTTATAACGTTCCTGCGAGACTTAAGTTTTTGAAAAAGGACGTAACAGAATCGAATAATATTTCCGCTATCGTCAGCAGATTAGCGCTTTCACACCCTGAAATTTCGTTTAAGTTTATTAAAGATAATAAAACAGAGCTTGTTACAACCGGCGATGGAAAGCTGTACTCTGCTATTTATTCTGTATTTGGAAGAGAATTTGCAAATACTCTTCTGCCAGTCAGCTATAAAATGAATTCTCTGGAGGTTGAAGGATACATTTCTAATCCGTTGAATTCCAGAGCTAACAGAAGTATGCAAAACTTCTTTATCAATAATCGTTATGTAAAGTCGGTTACCTGTATGGTCGCTTTAGAGGAGGCCTACAAAAACAGCATTATGACAGGGAAATTTCCTGCTTGTGTGCTGAATATAAAACTCTCTCCGAGTTTTGTTGATGTCAATGTTCATCCTGCAAAAACTGAAATACGTTTTTCTGATGAAAAGCTTATATATGAGCTAATGTATTTTGCGGTTAAAAATGCTTTGCTTGCAAATGATAAACCTCAGCAGATGACATTAGAAACAAAAAAGCCTGTGATTTCACAGTCAACGCTCTATCAGGTGCCAATGGATGAGGTTTCAAAGAATCAGACTG
>CALBJC010000147.1 GCA_937892655.1 uncultured Clostridia bacterium
TCTTAGCATTGCCCTCTAAACGCATAAGCTGAGCGATATGCATATACTTTGGCGCCTTGAAGCCCAAAGCTGCAAAAAGCTGAACATGGTATGGCAGAGATGGCAGCCATTCTTCGCCTCTTACAACGTGGGTTGTACCCATAAGGTGATCATCAACCGCATGAGCAAGGTGGTATGTAGGCATACCGTCTGACTTCAGAAGTACGTGGTCGATGTCATTTTCAGTAATCTCTAAAGTGCCCTTGACTAAATCTGTAACCTTAACCTTGTTTTCGCTGTTGCCAAATGACTTGAAACGCAAAACGTAAGGAACACCTGCCGCTATCTTAGCCTTTACCTCATCAAGAGATAGATCACGGCATTTTACATACTCGCCGTAGTAGCCGCGAACAACCTTGCGCTCTTCCTGGAGCTTTCTTGTTTCGTCAAGCTCCTCGGCAGTACAAAAGCAAGGATATGCCTTACCCTCAGCTACGAGTTTTTTAGCGTAGGTTCTGTAAATCTCACGTCTGTCGCTCTGACGGTATGGGCCGTATTTACCCTCTTTTGTAATGCTTTCATCAAAATTGATACCAAAGGTTTCAAATACCTTTATAATATCGAGCTCTGCGCCCTCAACCTCACGCTTTGAGTCAGTATCCTCAATACGAAGGTAGAAAACACCGCCGCTCTGGTGAGCCAGACGTTCATCAACGAGCACAGGGAAAAGACCGCCGAAATGCACAAAGCCTGTTGGCGATGGCGCAAAACGGGTAACCTTAGCCCCCTCAGGAAGCTCTCTTTTTGGGTAAAGCTCTTCATAATAATCTGTAGTTTTTGTAACATCAGGGAACAAAAGCTCTGCTAAAGCCTGATAATCCATAATAAACCGCCCTTTCTGACGAAAAAATACTTAAAATACAATAATAAAATATTATAGCATAAAACTTATTAAATTTCAATAGAAAAAGAATAAAAGGAGTTTTTTCAATGCACAATTACGCTCTTATAGAGGTTGATATGGTTTATTCTTTTGTGTGTCTATGATTGTAGGGGCGACCATTGATCGCCCGAAACAATCTGCAGATTCTGCGACGGGTTGCAACCTTCCCCGCCCCGC